>JAIBJL010000494.1 GCA_020029545.1 Gammaproteobacteria bacterium | reverse complement strand
AACGCCGGATCCCGCCCCACTCTGCGCTTCGGGGGTTTCGGCAGCGAGGGTCTCGCTGCGCCGGACAACTCGGCTATCGCGGTAGGCTCCATCGCCGCGCTAGCCGAAAGACGGGGGTGATTGCGCTTCCTCATGGCCGAATCACCGGTGCTGAAGGAGCGAGAGCGCGGCAACTGCGGCGCGTCGGTTGCGTCGTCATGGCGCGACCCTCGCGGAAATGATGATCGGGTGCGCCGCACCGCCTGGCACGAGCGCCGGCCCCGCGTGGCGGACATGCTGTGTGCGTGGCGCAGGCCCAGTGAGCTTGCGGTAGACCCGCCAGGCATAGCGATTGCGCGCATCGCGACAGGCCTGGCCACGTAGCTTGGAGCAGCCGGCGTTGTAGGCGCCGACGCCATCCCAACTGACGCCGTGCCGGTAAAACGACTGCGCCAGAATTCAGGCACCGACCCGGATGTTGGTGCACGGATCGAACAGTTGCGGTTCGCTGATGCCGAAGGAACGCAGTTTCGGAAGGTGAGCGCTATTGACCTGCATCAGCCCGATGTCGTAGCTGCCGCCGGGGTTACGGCCGATCGCGCTGGGGTTCAGCCCGCTTTCGGCCCGGGCAATGGCGTAGAGCAATTGCGGGGCGACCCCGTATTGCCTGCCGGCCTGTTCCCAGCAGGCGCTTGCACCGGTTGACAGGGCGCCGGCGAGGAGGGCGACCGATGCCGGCCCTGCGAAGCGGGATGGTCTGGACCGAGCGGCATTCATGAGGCACCACCCTGCTTGATCGCACGCGGCGCGCGCCCGGTGCGAGCTGCCGTATTGAGACGCGCTTGATCGAGGATCCTCGCATCCGTCACAGCATCCGCCATCACGATCGCCACGCAGGCGGTGGTCAGTTGATCCATCGGGAAACTCGGATGCGGGTAGCGGTTCGCCGGCGATCGCTGCAGACCTTGGAGCAGCGCGAAGTGCTCGCGCCACATCCGCTCCTGACCTTGGAGCAGCGCGAAGTGCTCGCGCCACATCCGCTCCTGACGGCGCGGGGTTTGGGGATCCCTGAGGATGAGCTCGCGAGAGAGGTAGCCGAAAATGCGACCCGACGGGTCGTCGTCGCCGAAGACGATCGAGATGCAGGCACCGAGCAGATCGGGCACCCGGAATTGCGGCGAGTTGTTCGCCGGGCTGCGGTGCAGCGCTTTCAGCCAGTCGTGTTCATCGACCCACAAATAGGTCTCGATGACATCCGGTATGTCAGTTGAAGTTGGTCTGGCCATCTCGCGCCCTCGTCCGATAGCCACTGCGGCGGCTGTTGTCATGTCTCACCTTTTGTCTCTGCCCGCGGCGGTATGCGCGGCAGATGGAGTGAGGTTATGGACAGGTGCGCAGCTTGTCTAAGCGAAATAGGGCCTTTTTTGGCCCACTTTCGACGCTAGCCCTCGGTTTCTGACTTTCTTTGGCGAGGCCGGCAGCCAAATGGCACCAAAAACGTCGGGTTGGCGCGACAGGTCCGCACGATTGCTCCGACGAACGTCGAAATTGAGGATTGCCGCTTCAAGGACAATCCCACGGTCATTTGAAGCAACGAAGTTGGTGGGACGAGAATGGGGTCTGTCAGAGGTCGTTCGGCTTTGCACGATCGGTTTTGCGAGCGGGGCAACTTTGCGGACGAATGCCAATTCGAGTGAGCTGAAGAGCCTGCGCTGGGGTGCGCCCGATCAAAGGGAGCCGGCTGCCATCAAATCCACCAAGACATTCCTCGACAAATCTGCGTGGAAAGCCATTCCCGCCCTTGCGCGACCAACGAGGCGGGACTGACTCCCGGGAAACCCGCATATTCACTGGCGGAAGGTAGCCGGCATACGTTCTGAGCGGGCGTCGATCGGCCGCGATTCGCCAAAAAGCCGACCCAAATCCCGGCGGACACGAGGCATCGGTTTCACCCGTCTTGTTTGGGACTACAATGCGTCTTCAAGTAGACACATGAGGAGTGTGCGATGGCATCCACTACAGTCAAGTCCGGTTCTCTTGCCAAGTCGCGCCGTGGCGCCGGTGCTGACTTGCCAGCGGTTTCGTCTAGCCATGGCGAACCAGGGAGCGCGCGGCGCAGGACGAAGACAGGGGGCATCTTGTATCGACGCAGCAAGGGCGTAGATGCCTATGTGCGCGCGGTCGCGCGCGCAACGCCCATGGAGATCGTGGAGATTGAACGGCAGGGCGTGCTGGGGGCGTTCATCAAGGATCTCTCGAAGAGGATGGAGGTCCCGACCTCGCGGATATTCAACATCCTGGGCGTGCCCAAGGCGACCGCTGAGAAGAAGGCCGCTGCTGGCGAGTTGGTTAGCGGCAGTGGCGGCCAAGCCGCTGTCGGGATGATCAAACTTCTCGGTATCGCGCAGGACATGGTCGAAAACAGTACCGCGCCCGAGGCAAAGAACTTCGATCCCGCCAAGTGGCTTGGGCAATGGATCGAGCGGCCGCAGCCCGCATTGGGTGGGCGCAAACCTGCAGATCTGATCGACACGCCCACGGGCGTAGAGGTAGTCGTTCGCTTGCTGGGCGCCATCGAGAGCGGCGCTTACCAATGAAGCTGTGGCGCATTGCGGCAGACACTCGCCAGCACCGGGCTGACGACCTTAGCGGTGGCGGGGCGGCTAAGAGACCGGGGCGCTGGAACGACACCGGCGAAGCTGTGGTCTATGCCGCGCCAACGATTTCGCTCGCCGTGCTCGAGACTGCAGCGCACATCGACGACGCGGGCTTGCCATTGAACCGATACTTGTTGGAGCTGGATGTGCCGGACGACGTCTGGGCACTACGCGAAGAACTCGACGTAGCGACGCTGCCTGCGTCCTGGTCCGCGATCCCCGCCAGCCATGCAAGTGTCAAAATCGGCTCGGCGTGGCTCGCCTCGCTTCGATCGCCAATCCTGCTGGTGCCTTCGGTGGTTGTTCCGGAAGAACGGGCGTCGCTGGTCAACCCCAACCACCCAGAAAGCAGGCGGATTTCGGCTCGGGTCGTGCGCCTGTTCGAGTACAACCGGCTGTTTCGATCGTGGCGCTGGTAGGCAACCTTCAAGAAAGACGGAACCATCGTGAAGGCCTGAGTGCGGCCAACCAGAAACGCGGCAGCGGTTCCAAGAAATCGAGCTGCGCGAACGGCAGGTAACTCATCAGAGACCGGCTGCTCGGCCCCGTAGTTGGTCGGCCCGCTCTTCGGCCAATGCTGCCGTTGGCGACGCTCGACGCCAACGGCCGGTCAGGCTTCGTCGACGGCCATAGGTCAGGATCTCACACTGAATGGCCGGTTTCCCCACGTTGGCCTGCAGGACTGGGCCCGTTTCTGCCCTTCTGTTGGCGGGGTTGGAATTGCGCGTCATTTTGGTGGTTGACGCGGAATTGGTGGCGGGGCGTGCAAAGTGGCGGCGGTTCGAGTGGGTTCAGAACGGC
>JAIBJL010000011.1 GCA_020029545.1 Gammaproteobacteria bacterium | reverse complement strand
CGCTATACGGATTCCGGGGACAGCGCTCGAGGAACTCGCACCGCTAGCTGTCAACGCCACGTCTACACCGAAGCGCGAGTTGCCGGAAACGGCTGTAGCGGCTGCCTCGCCGGCAGAACCACCTGTGGCCATGAGCGATCTGTTACGTGCTGCGTTGCGTAAAAATCGTTTTGCATTGCATGCGCAATCGATATCGCCGCTGCGCGAGCCGTCGGCGACGCAACGCTACGAGATTCTGCTTCGACTGAATGCGGGTGATGGCCTGCAGGCGCCGGACGCATTCTTGGAGACAGCCCGGACCAACGGCCTGCTTGCCGAGATCGATCGCTGGGTCGTGGGTCAGCTGTTGAAAACACTCCGGCCCCATGCCGATGCATTGCACGCAGGTCGTTGGGAGTTTGCACTGAACATCAGTGCGGCTTCTCTGGAAAGTACAAATTTTTCGGAATTCATCGAGGCGCAACTATTCCGCAGTCCAGTGCCGCCGCGATCGCTGGTGTTCGAATTTTCCGAAAGCGATGCGCTCGCTCATCGGACGCAGTTCGAACAGCTCGCCAAACGGCTGGCCGAACTGGGCTGCCGACTCGCGCTGGATAATTGTCGCCAGGGTCTGGATATCTTCTTCGCCATCGGCCGGCTGCCGATCCACCGGCTGAAAATCGACGCCGCATTGACGCATCAGCTCCGCGATTCACGCGCCGAACATGCCGTGCGTGAACTTGCCGAGGTAGCCCGTGACATTGGCATCGAGACCGTCGGTGAGCGTGTCGAAGATGAGTCGACCCGCCAGCGACTAAGCGAACTGGGCATCGACTTCGCTCAGGGCCGCAGCATTTCACCGCCGCAGCCGCTGATCGAGTTGCTCAATCACGGTACGGGTTGCTGACGAGTGGACGCAGCGGACACAGAGTTCCGCCATGCAAGATCCATCAAACTCCAGCAGTTGGGTCCGTCGACGTTCCGTTCTTGCGTGCTCTGACGTCAGTCTTCTGGCGCGATGAATGCCCGGCTCATCATCTCTTGCTCGCGCCGTGAAATTCCCAGATCGTCGGCTTCGCGTCGCCAGGTTGGAATAGCGCCGAGGACTTCTCTGATGACCGCCGTCCCGAAGCTGATGGTGCGACGGTGTCGGTGTTCTATCGCAAGCGCGTGCCAGAAGTGACACAGTTACCGCCAAGTGCAGGTATGTACAATGATTGATGCTCCTTCTGCATTGGACCCGGGGCTGAAATTCAATTGGATTGGGAGCACCTGTGAGATAGCGAAAAGGGGTGGGATCGATGTCGAGAGATTGCTTGTTCCTTGTGGGATAGGCACTGCGGATGACGGAATTACGCCAGAAACTGTGCTGCGGGCGGATCAGTTTCTCTTGATGTGCTTTCTGGTTATCGATGCTGTTGGTGACGAGATGCACGGCGCGACACGCGTACCGATGAGGCTGGGTACGGCTTCGATCGCCGTTCGTGCGATGGTTTCATCAAGCAATCTTCGCGTCGGGCTTGTGTCACTGCTGAAAGTTTTTGAGTTTGCGGGATCATTCTGTCGGTTTCATTTCAAGACCGATGGCGTACGTTCGCAAATATACATTTCGATAGATGAGGCCAATATTGCGGAGGCGGCGGTCGCCGAAGAAATTCTGGCCCATGCTCTTCATATATTCATGAGCTATTACGTCGGGTTCTTTTTTCCCGTGGAAACCTTCGTTACCTCTTCTTCTCTGCATCCCTGTCTGGGCCGCCGGCATGATTTATCTGAGGTGTGGAGTCGCCAAGGGAGCGACGACGGCACTGGTGTTTCCAACCGATCTATTGAAGCTCGGCCCCAAGGCGCAAAACCATGACACCCCTTTCGCAAATGCGAACATGTTCTGGCTGTCGCTGGTTTCGGAACGCAATTCGAGTCCCGGTTGGGAGGTTGGCGATGCTCCTTTCAGCCGACAGATTTATCGCGAGCTGCTCAGCGCAGACCGTGCGCTTTGCGATTTCTGCGAACAGTATGGTCTGACGGATTCCGCTCTCAGAAAAGGCCTTGTACGAGAGGGTTCGAGTTTCCGGACGATTCGTAAGACTGCTTTTGTACAGCGGGTCATTCCATTGATACGAAGCGGTAGAAGTGCGGAAGACATTGCGACCGATCTCGGCTATTCAGATGGACGAAGCCTGCGTCGCGCCGTGAAAATTGCTGCGGGTTTATTCTTGAATGAAATTCGCCATCAGGATGCGGCCCTGAACTACCCACAACGGACGCAGGTGCGGGAAACTCTGCGAGCCTTGGCTTTGCGTCTCGACTCATAGAGGCTGGTACTCGTTGGTCGATGCCACTCCTGGCTGCTCGATCCGGTACCGCCAAGGGGAAGCCGGAAAGCCGGAATCCGACAAGTTCGTGATCCCCGCCGCCCTCAACAGCTGAGAACACTGCATTTCCGGTTCCCTCCCTTGCTGATAGCGGGGCCTGGCACAAGCCTACGAAGCCTCAAGACGAGGGGGAAAGACCATAACTGTCGGCCTCCCGCACCCGGCTCAGAATCTAGTGCTATCGGCCGCCTCGCTTACGGCCAGCGGCAAATCCCTGATTGGCAGCTATATGGGATCGTCCATTCCTCGACGCGACATACCCGCCTACATCAAGCTATGGCGCTGGCCGCCTTCCCGTGGAAAAGCTGCTCAGCGGTGTACGGCCGCTGGCAGACATAAATCTCGCAATGGACGATCTCGCTGCCGGCCGGACGGTCCGTCAGGTGCTGGTGCCATGAAGCGTATTTCCGCACGAGAGTACGTAACCGCGTTGACCCATAGAAGAACTTGACTGTGCAAGGCAGGATCGATGATTGCCGGACGGCCGGTACCTACAGACTGAAAGGTGGCGCCTTTACTATCACGCGGTCGGCGAGGGTCTCCCAGTTCTTTTCCTGGGACGTCGATCGGTCGAGGTCGTTCTTCCCGTCCCAGCCGGGCGGATTGACTCCGATCACCCTGCAGGTCCGCGCCAGTGTCCTTTTTCGGCCGCCGATCTGCGCGCCGTCTTGTAAGATTGGGGCCATGGAGGCATTTTCCTGATGGCACTTTTGTCGCAGCTGCAAGTGCAAGACACCACCGAATTCGCAGCCATCCCGCGCAAACAGGTATGACAGAAAAAGCTGTAAAAATAGGCGTTTCGCACAGTAACTCCAGTGTTTCATTGGATCGCCGTATATCCGTCGCGCCGATGATGGACTACACGGATCGTCACTGCAGGTTCTTCCTGCGGCTGCTCAGTCCCAGCGCCTTGCTGTACACCGAGATGATCACAGCGGCGGCGATCGTACGCGGCGATGCCGATCGCCTGCTGGCATTCGACACAGCGGAACATCCGGTCGCTCTGCAATTGGGTGGCAGCGATCCGGTGGAGCTGGCGAAGGCGGCGGCTGCAGGCGAAGCCATGGGGTATGACGAGATCAATCTCAATTGCGGGTGTCCTAGCGACCGGGTGCGCAGTGGTCGCTTCGGCGCCTGCCTGATGGGGGAGCCTGCATTGGTCGCGGATTGCATAGTCGCCATGCGCGAAGCAGTGCGAGTGCCCGTCACCGTGAAATGTCGCATCGGCATCGACCCCATGCCCGCGGATCAGACCGACGAATATCGCATGCTTACCGGCTTCATCTCGCGGGTGGCGGGCGCAGGCTGCGAGGTTTTCGTCGTGCATGCGCGCCGCGCGATGCTGAATGGCCTGAGTCCGAAGGAAAATCGCGAAATTCCGCCCCTGCGCTACGACGTCGTGTCGCGGTTGCGCGCGGACTTCCCTGGCATTGCCTTCGTGCTGAACGGCGGCGTGAAAACGCTGGATGAGGTTCGCAATCACTTGCGCGACTTCGATGGCGTGATGCTGGGGCGCGAGGCCTATCGTCATCCGTATCTGCTGGCACTGCTGCATCAGCAGGTGGTCGATCCCGACGCGGGCTTGCCGGATCGGGACCAGGTGGTGGAGCGATTCGCAGAATATGCGCAGGCGCGCATGGCTGAGGGGCATCGTCTGCGGACCATGGTGCGACACATACAGGGTCTCTATGCGGGATTGCCGAATGTCCGCCCCTGGCGCCGGTATCTGTCGGAGCAGGTGGGACAGCCCAGTGCGGGTCCCAGATTGTTGGTGGATGCCCTGCGCATCCTGCGAGCTGCCTGATCAGTGCAGGAATCTCAGTGGATTAGCGGTGACTGTTAAGGGACCCAGGCAAGGTTATGTCGCGTTGTGTATGATTACCTGTGCCCGGCCAGCGCGGCGGTGCCGACAGGAACGGTTCGCCCGGACGAGCTGGCGAACTCCCCGGGTATGATGCGCGTTGGCGCGTTGACTGACGGGCCGGGATTGATGACGAGCGCGACGAGGTCATGGGAAAAGACATTGAGCTAGCGATTCTGTTTGCCGATGTCGTCGGCAGCACGCGGATCTATGAAGTCATGGGCGATCTGCGTGCCCGCGACATGGTCCTGACCTGCGTCGAAATCATGCGCTCGGCGACCGAGCAGAATCATGGCACCGTCATCAAGACTATCGGCGATGAAGTCATGGCGACGTTCCCCACGGCGAACGACGCATTGAACGCCGCCAGCCGGATGCAGCACGACATCCGTATCCATTCGGAATTGAAAGTCGAGGGCCAGGCAGTCGCGATTCGTATCGGCGGCCACTTTGGTCCGGTCGTGCTCGAGAACCGGGACATTTTCGGCGCCGCCGTGCACACCGCCAATCGCATGACCAGCCAGGCGAAAGCCGGCCAGATCATGGTGACCAGCGCGATGGTCGAGCGTCTGGCACCGGAGTGGAAGTCCGCAGTTCGTCAGATCGACGTCGCCACCTTGCGTGGCAAGACCAGCGAGGACGAACTCTACGAAGTGCTGTGGCAGAAGGAGGATGCCACCAGCATGCTGCCTGCGATTGCGCTGGGCGCCACGGTGTCGTCACGGGAGAAGCAGCGTGCCCGCCGCCTGCGGCTGCGCTTTCAGGGGCAGGAAATACTGGTTGACGACAGCCGCTCGAACATTGCGATCGGTCGTGCGGAAGAGAATGACCTGATCATCAAGGGCAATCTGATTTCGCGCCTGCACGCGCGCATCGAACTCACGCGCAATAAATTCCTGCTGATCGACCAGAGTACGAACGGCACCTTCGTCACGACGAAGGAGGGCGAGGAAGCCTTCGTCCGCCGCGACAGCATGCAGCTCAAAGGCGAGGGGCAAATCGGTTTCGGACGCGTGCCTGAGACCGGGTCGTCGCTGACGCTGCGCTACGCCTGCGAAGACTGAGAGGCAGAATTCGGGCTGCTGGGGGGGGGCTATTGCCTCGAACGATCGAGATACTGTCCTTCCTCCGCCACGCGCCTCGCTACGATCACTCAAGTCCGACAGTCAGTCTGACAGTCTGCTAGACCACGCGGCATCGTTGCCGCGTGGTCCGGGTTCGGTCAGGCGGCGTTGGCTGCGCTCAATCGCTGTGCCACCGATTGCTGTTCCTTGCGCAGCTCGGCGGGCACGCGGGTCTGGTATTCATCCAGATATTTGCCGATGGATTCCATTTCCTGCTTCCAGGCGGCTTCGTCAATCGACAGCAATGTCTGCAGAGTGGCGGGATCGAGATTCAGGCCGGTGACGTCGAGATCCTGGGCGCGCGGCAGGAAGCCGATGGCCGTTTCGACCGCCATGGCTTTGCCTTCGCAACGCTGAGCGATCCACTTGAGGACGCGCAGATTCTCGCCATAACCCGGCCACATGAATTTGCCGTTCTTGTCCTGACGGAACCAGTTGACGTGGAACACGCGCGGCAGCTTGGTGGCCTTCTTACCGACGGCGAGCCAGTGTTTGAAGTAGTCGGCAAAGTTGTAGCCGCAGAAGGGCTTCATGGCCATCGAATCGCGACGCACGACGCCCATCTGGCCGACAGCGGCTGCCGTCGTTTCAGACGCCATGCCCGCGCCGACGAGTACACCGTGTGCCCAGTTGCGCGCTTCGTACACCAGCGGCGCGACTTCGCGACGCCGGCCGCCGAACAGGATGGCCGAAATCGGCACGCCTTCCGGCGCTTCGGCCAGCGAGGAGTAGATAGGGTTCTGTTTTGCCGAGACGGTGAAGCGTGAGTTGGGGTGCGCGGCGAGCCCGTTGCCGCTGTACGGCTTGCCTTGCCAGTCGGTGACCGGTGTGCCGGTCTCCATGCCTTCCCACCACGGTTGATTGTCAGCGGTGAGCGCGACATTGGTGAAAATCGTATCGCGCTGGATCATGTCGTACGCATTGCAGTTGGTCTTGCGATTCGTGCCGGGCACGACACCGAAGTAACCGGCTTCCGGGTTGATGGCGCGCAACTGACCATCGGCGCCGACCTGCAACCAGCAGATATCATCGCCGACCGTCCAGATTTTCCAGCCCGGCATGGATTCCGGTGGCACCAGCATGGCGAGATTGGTCTTGCCGCATGCCGAGGGGAAGGCGCCGGCGATGTAATGCGTTTCACCCGACGGACTCTGCACACCCATGATCAGCATATGCTCGGCGAGCCAGCCCTCTTCGCGTGCCTGCCAGCTGGCGATGCGCAGCGCATGGCACTTTTTACCCAGCAGCGCATTGCCACCGTAACCCGAGCCCACGCTCTTGATGGAGAGTTCTTCGGGGAAGTGCATGATGAAACGGCGGTCCGGACTCAGGTCGCCCAGCGAATGCAGGCCTTTGACGAAGCTGTTCTCGCGCTCGATGCGGCGCAGGGCGTCGTCGCCCATGCGCGTCATGATGCGCATATTGACGACGACGTAGGGACTATCGGTGATCTCGACGCCGCAACGGGCGAACGGAGAGTCGACCGGGCCCATACAATACGGCACCACGTACATGGTGCGACCGCGCATGGAGCCTGCGAACAAGGCGTCCATTTTGCGATGCGCCTCGGCGGGATCTTTCCAGTGATTGTTCGGGCCGGCATCCTCGCGTGACTTGGTGCAAACGTAGGTGAGATGCTCGACCCGAGCGACGTCGGAGGGGTGCGAACGGTGCAGATAGCAATTGGGATGGGTAAGGGGGTTCAGCTTGATAAGATCGCCGCTGCGGACCATGACGTCGACCAGGTTCGAGTTTTCGGTATCCGATCCGGTGCACCAGTGGATGGAATCTGGCGTGGTGAGGCGTGCGACTTCTTCGACCCAGTTTTTCAGCGACGCATTCGACGTGCTCATTTCCAAAAAATCCTCCCAGTGCCCACATGCGACTCGGGACCACCCGCGTCGGCAGAATTTCTGAAGTCAGATTATACAGAGCGATAGACTCCTGTCATGGCGACCTGCGGCTCGGTAGCGAAGTAATAAGGTTATGTTGATCAGCGCTGTACGGATGACCAGCTCCAGGCTTGCGATCCAATTATTGTCATGAGGCTGCTTGGACGAACAGGGTTGAAGCACGGCCGAGCCGCAAGCGCGGTCGGTGGCCTCATATGGGTTGTTATCGCTACTGTTTCGCGGGCTGAGGAAACGGCTGCGGTGACCAGCGAACTGGTCGCCGAGGTGCGTGAAGAAGTCCAACTGCCGCAGCGCCCCGCGTTCGTGCGATACCAGCCGGCGACGGCGATCACCCAGGGACAAACCGTCTTCTATACCGTGCGTATGCGCAATGCCACGCCGGCGCCGATCCGCGATGCGGTTACGGTGCAGAGAATTCCCAGCAATACGGTCTATGTCCTTGGCTCGGCGTCGGGTCCGGCTGCGGAGATCAGTTTCTCGATTGACGGCGGGCAGACCTTCAGCAGCGAGAGCCAGTTGCGTGTAGTCGAGCCTACCGGTGCGCGTCGTCCGACGGCAAGGGAATACACCCATGTCCGCTGGCGGCTGCGCAACGCACTCGCGCCGGGCGCGACCGCGCTGGCACGCTTTCAGGCAACCTTTCAGTGAGCGAATGGGATGATTTCTTCGGCCGCGAGGGTCCACTGGTCGGGCGCATTCCCGGCTTCACAACACGTACTGAACAGATCGGCATGGCCACCCACGTGGCGCATGCACTGCGCACCCAGGGTCGTCTGGTAGTCGAAGCAGGCACCGGCACCGGCAAGACATTCGCGTACCTGGTGCCAGCGTTGTTGTCGGGCCGTCGTGTGGTCATCTCCACCGGCACGCGGACGCTCCAGGATCAACTGTTCGCTCGCGACCTCCCTACCGTGGCGAGCGCGATCGGGCGTCCGGTCCGCATTGCCTTATTGAAAGGTCGTGCAAATTATCTGTGCCTGTATCGGCTCGAACTGGCGGAGCAGCAGGCCGTTGCTCGCGGTCTGCGCAAAGACGTGGCGGTTGCTTTGCCGCGCGTGCGCGAATGGTCGTTCAGCACCCGCCGTGGCGACATTGCGGAACTCACCTCGCTGATCGAGGCGGCGCCTGTCTGGCCGTGGGTGACATCGACGCGCGATAACTGCCTGGGGCCGGAGTGTCCTGCGTTCGATCGCTGTCATGTCGTGCAGGCGCGCCGCGAAGCGCAGGGTGCCGATGTCATCATCGTCAATCATCATCTGCTGATGGCAGATCTGATGTTGAAGGAGGAAGGGTTCGGTGATCTGCTGCCCCATGCCGATGCGATCATCATCGATGAAGCGCATCAGCTGGCCGATGTCGCATCGCTGTTTCTCGGCTTCACCGTGTCGGGGCGCCAGTTGCAATCGCTGGCGCGCGATGTGGCGATCGAACTCGTTGCCGGCGCACCGCACATCGACAGCGCGGCGGCGCAGACATTGGAACGGCAGGTCGTCGATATTCAGGACAGCTTTGCGAATGGCCGCGAGCGTTGGGAATTTGGCGAATGGCCGTCAGCTGCTATCGAAGCGATTGCCAGTGCCGAAGACTCGGTGAAGGAACTGGCAGCAGCGCTGGCACCGGCCGCCGAGAATCATGCAGGACTCGCCTCGGTCCGCCGGCGTGCCTTGGAATTGGCCAGTCGACTGGCAGCGCTGATCGAAGCGGAAACCGAACAACTGGCGGCGGTACGCTGGGCACAGAAGTCGGCCGACAGCATCGCGCTGCACTATCGTCCTGTCGATGTGGCATCGCAGCTCAGCGAGCTCATCCGGCAGCACGCTGGTGCGTGGATTTGTGCATCGGCGACGCTGGCGATCGGCGAGGACTTCCGTCACTTCACGGCACGCGTCGGCATGGACGATGCGGTGACGGTGCGATTTGGTAGCCCGTTCGACTACGCGAAGCAGGCGCTGCTGTACCTGCCGACGGGCATCGATGCACCATCGTCATCGCGACATACGCAACAGGTCATCGACGCTGCATTGCCGGTGCTGGCTGCCAGCGGTGGTCGCGCGTTTCTGTTGTTCACCAGTCATCGCGCGTTGCGTGAGGCAGCTGACATTCTCGCGCGCCGCCTCGGCCCGGCGCCGCCGTATCCGATCCTGGTACAGGGTGAAGCACCGCGCGAAGCTTTGCTGACGCGCTTTCGACATTTTGGCAATGCCGTGTTGCTGGGGACCAGCAGCTTCTGGGAAGGCGTGGATGTCAAAGGCGCCGCGTTGTCGGTGGTGGTCATCGACAAACTGCCATTCACCGTGCCCGACGATCCGGTGCTCAAGGCGCGCCTCGCGGCGATCGAACGTCGCGGCGGCAATCCGTTCTTCGATGAACAGGTGCCGCAGGCCGTGATTACGCTCAAGCAGGGTGTCGGCCGCCTGATTCGCGATCCGGAAGACTTTGGCGTCGTGATGTTGTGCGACCAGCGTGTTCGCACGCGCGGCTACGGGCGGATTTTTCTCGACAGCCTGCCGGCAATGCCGAGGACCGATAAGGTGGCGGTGGTGACGAAATTTCTGCGCGAGCAACTCGCGGGCATCGGCATCGTGCCCCCCGCATCGGCCGAGGTCCAGCTATCGCAGTGGCCGGATGCCTGGGAGAGTACGCCGTGAAGTTGCTGGCAATCGATACCGCCACCGAGCGTTGCTCCGTCGCCTTGTACGAAGATGGCGAGATTACCGAGCGCAGCGCCGATACGCCACGCGGTCATGCGGACCTGGTGCTGCCGATGATCGAATCAGTGCTTGCCGAAAAGCATCTGCTATTGAATCAGCTGAACGGCATCGCCTACGGACGCGGCCCCGGCGGCTTCACGGGAGTGAGGATCGCGATTGGCGTCGTCCAGGGACTGGCATTCGGTGCGCGTCTGCCGACGGTCGGCATTTCGAATCTGGCGGCCGTCGCTCAGCAGGTTGCTTCGACGGACGATCGCATCTGGGTATGCATGGATGCTCGCATGGGGGAGGTGTACTGGGGCGTGTTCGATTGCGATGCCAGTGGGCTGGTGCGCGAGGTCGCCCCGGAACAGGTTGCAGCCCCGGACCGCGTGTTATTACAAGTGGAGGGTTTCGCGACCATCACGACGCTCGCCGGCACGGGCTTCGGTGCCTATCCGCAACTCTGTACCCCGTTTCCAAAGACCCGACAATTTCCATCGGCATTGCCGCGCGCCCGCGAGATTGCCTTGCTGGGCGTCAGCGAGTTGCAACACGGGGGAGGGCGGTCGGCACGCGATGCGCAGCCGGTCTACCTGCGCAATCAAGTCGTCACCGTGCAAAAGAAGTGATGCTCTGCCTAGGGATCATCCGCAGCCCGGGGCGATTTAACCGAACTGTCATGAAGTGTTGCTGTAATGTTGCAGACGCATTACGCGTCATTGCGGGATAAACATCATTCGCATGGGCAGCAAGCAGATATTGATCGTCGAGGATGAGCGACCGATCCGCGAAATGATTGCGTTCGGACTGCGTCGCAGCGGTTTTGAAGTGCGCGAAGCAGCGGACGTCAGCGCGGCGCGTGCCAGTATTGCCGATCATCGTCCGGATCTCGTGCTGGTCGACTGGATGCTGCCGGATATGAGTGGCCTGGAACTGACCCGTGCCCTCAAGCGTGACAAGGACACCCAGGAAGTTCCCGTCATCATGTTGACGGCGCGTGCCGAAGAACAGGACAAGGTGATGGGGCTGGACGGCGGTGCCGACGATTACCTCACCAAGCCCTTCTCGCCGCGCGAATTGCTGGCACGCATCAATGCCGTGCTGCGTCGTTCGACCAATGGCAATGGCGAGGACGTTGTCGAGGCGGACGGACTGGTGCTCGATGCGGCGAGTCATCGGGTGACGGTTGGCGATCGCACGGTGCAGCTGGGCCCGACGGAATACCGTCTGTTGTCGTTCTTCATGACGCATGCCGAGCGGGTGTACAGTCGGGCGCAATTGCTCGATCGCGTGTGGGGCGGCAATGTTTACGTGGAGGAACGCACCGTTGACGTACATATCCGACGCCTGCGCAAGGCGCTCGAAGCGTTCAGCTACGATCGCTTTATTCAAACGGTGCGCGGCTCGGGATATCGCTTCTCCGTTCGACCCGAGTAGTCACTGCCGGATCGACGCTACGCAACGTTACCTACCGGATGCCGAGCTGGTGACCCCGTGAAACTTGCAAGCGTGTCGGCAATCGGATGGGCCGTGATTTCGCGCCTGTCGATTGCCGTCGTGGTCGCGGTGCTGGTCGGTTTGGTGATCGGCCGCGTCGGCTGGGCGCTGGCAATTCTGCTGGGTAGCTACGTTATCGCGCAGTTGTGGAATCTGTTCCGGCTGGAGCAGTGGCTGCGTCGTCGTCGGCTGCTGACGCCGCCCGATATGAACGGACTGTGGGGCGAAGTCATCGCCATTGTCGATCGCATCTACCGCCGCAAACAGTTCCACAAGTCGCGCGTGATCGGCTTGCTGCGCGAATTTCGCCGCCTGACGACCGCCATGCCGGAAGGCGCCATTCTGCTCGGACCGGAGCACGAAATCCTCTGGTTCAACCGACGCGCCGGAGATTGGTTGTCGTTGCGTCGGCGGCGCGATCGCGGCATTCGCGTCGAAAACCTGGTGCGGCACCCCGCGTTCGTGAGCTACCTGCGCGACGGCACCCCCGTCGATGGCGTCATTGTCCATGACTCCGGCGAACACGGTCGGTGGCTTTCGTTCACGATAGTGCGGCCCGGCGATGACGCCGAGCGCTCGCTGCTGATCGTGCGCGACGTCAGTCACGAAATGCAGGTCGAGTCGATGCGTAAGGACTTCGTCGCCAATGCGTCGCACGAACTGCGTTCGCCGCTCACCGTGATCACCGGCTACCTCGATGCGCTCGCCGACGATCAGGGTCTCGATCCGGCGTGGAGCGCCCCGATCCAGGAAATGCGCCGGCAGTCCGAACGCATGAGCACCATTATCAACGACCTGCTGGAGCTGTCCAAGCTCGAATCCGGCGAACGACGGCTGCCTGAGCAACCGGTCGATATCGGCGGCATGCTAGCCCTGTTGCGTCGCGAAGTATCATCGCTCGAACAGCGGCCACGAACGCTGACATTGACAGTGGAGAGTGACGCCTGGCTGCTGGCAGCAGAGGGCGAGATTCATTCGATCGTGTCGAATCTGGTCAGCAACGCGGTGAAGTACACGCCGGTCGAAGGCGAAATCGAGCTGCGCTGGTGGACCGATGACGGCGGTGCGCACGTATCGGTACGCGATACGGGCGTCGGCATTGCGCCGGAAAATATTCCGCGCCTGACCGAACGGTTCTACCGTGTGGATTCCGGCCGCTCACGCGACATGGGTGGCTCCGGTCTGGGTCTCGCGATCGTCAAGCATGCATTGCAGCGGCATGAAGGCACGCTGACTGTCGCCAGCGTAGAAGGCGTCGGCAGTACGTTCACCTGTCATTTCCCCGCGCATCGCGTAGTGCCGCGTCCCGACGACTATGCCGATCACGATGCGGCGCCCCACGCCGCGAGCGAGCGTCGTATCGCCGACGCTTGAGCGACGACCGGCAGGCGCGCCCCCAGCGCCATGCCTGACGAGTCTCCTCAATAATCCACCACTCACTAATCACCACTCACTTCCAGTGGCGTCCTGCGACTGTCATCGTTCTGTCACGTCAGGTCGCATTGCATCCCTACCGACAGTCTGACTGCGTGCTGCAATCTTTCTGTAACAACTCCGCCGTATAACGTCCGCCATGCAGCGCAGCGCAACGGGGCGCGCTGCGCCCAGGTCTGTTTCTTTAATACGAATAGGGGAGAACTACGTGAAGAATTTGCTGATCGCGTCCGCTGTTGCCGTCGCGCTCTACATGCCTGTGGGTGCGCAGGCAGCCGCATCGGCCAGTGCCGCCAGTGCCAATGACCTCGCGCAGATTCGCGAGCAGTTGCAGGGACTGATGCAGCGTGTCGACAAACTCGAGCAGGAAAACACGTCGCTCAAGAGCGAAAACGAATCGCTGAAGTCTCAGGCTGAGAAGGTGGAGGCTCAGACGGATTACCTGAAGGCCGAGACGAAGGGTCTGCGCAAGGATTCCGCGACGCTGGCTGCCGATGCTGCGAAAGTCAAAGGCGCGGATTGGGCCGGCAAGGTTGCCGTCAAGGGCGACCTGCGCTACCGCTATGAAATGATCAAGGATGACACCCGAGCCGCACCCACTACGGCTGTGCCGAATCCCCAGCTGTCGACCGCGGATCGCTATCGCGATCGCATTCGTGCGCGCATTGCTGTCGATGTCAAGGCAACCGACACCATCACACTGGGCTTCGGTCTGACCACAACCGAGGCTTCCGACCCGCGCTCGGGCAATCAGACGCTCACTGGCGTATTCAGCAAGAAGGCGCTCGATCTGGATTACGCCTTTTTCGACTGGAAATTCACCAGCTGGGGCGATCTGGTGGGCGGCAAGATGAAACAGCCGTTCTTCAAGCCGGCGCAGAGCGCGTTCTGGGACAACGACATTACTCCTGAAGGTCTGGCCTTTGTCTTCAGCCGTGGTGTGCTGTTCGGCAGTGCATACAACTTCTGGCTGAATGAAGTGTCGGGCGCTGAAAGCACGGTGACTGCAGATGCATCGGTTGCCGGTCTGCAGATTGGCGCCAAGCTGCCGCTGGGTAAAACATCATTGACGTTTGCTGCGCATTACTACGATCTGAGTGCGGTGAAGGGCCGTGCACCGTTCTACAATGCCAACGCCAACGGCAATACCACCGTGAACGTCGGTACACCAGCCACTGCCGTGCTGGCGAACGACTTCGAAGTCATCGACGGGAGCGCCGAGCTGACGATTCCTGTCGGCGCCTATCCGCTGGCATTCTGGGTCGACTACGCCAGGAACCTGGAAGCGGAAGAACGTGTTTACGCTCCGGCCACGACACCCGAAAAATTCGATACGGCCTGGGCCGCCGGTATTTTGTTCGGCAAAGCCAGCGCCGCGAAGACATGGGAACTCGGTGCGTCGTATCAGAAGTTGGAGAAGGATGCGTTGTTCGCACAATTCATCGACTCCGACTTCGGCGGGGGTGTCAGCGATGTACAGGGATTGAAGCTGGTTGCCGGTTACGCGCCCAAAGCCAACTGGACACTCAACGCGACTTATTTCATCAACGATCGCAATGTCGATGTCGTCAATGCGGCCGGCAAGAACGAAGTTGGCTACGATCGCGCCCAGGTCGATTTCAACGTGAAATTCTGAGCGTTGCCCCCTTAACAATTCAGCACAATTCAGCTGAGCTGACTGGTCGGGGTGGGAGCGCGATGCTTCCACCCCGTTTTATTTGTGCCGTGCTGCAAAGCGGCTGTGCTTGCGGTTGCAATAACCGACGGGTATACATCGCTTAAGCAGCCTATCCCTTCCGAATCACCAGAGTAAGCCATGGAAAAGTCGGACCTCTCGCATCACATCCTCAGTCGCTACAACGACGATCTGGAACGCGTGCGTACCAACGTGCTGCAGATGGGCGGGTTCGTCGAGGAGCAGTTGAAGCAGGCCGTCGAAGCCCTGGTGCAGGGCGATAGCCGGCTCGGCGAGCAGGTCGCGCGCAGCGACGTGAAAGTCAATGCCATGGAAGTCTCGATCGACGATGACTGCAGCCGCATCCTCGCGACTCGCAGCCCGGCAGCGGGCGATCTGCGCTTGATCGTGGCAGTCATCAAGACGATTACCGATCTTGAGCGTATCGGCGATGAGGCGCAAAAAATCGGTTACATCAGCTCGCGGCTGGCGGCAGTCGAACGCCCCGCGGACCGGTACCGCGAGATCAAGCATCTGGGCCGCATTGTCGCCGACATGGTTCACGAGGCCCTCGACACCTTCGCCCGCCTGGACGCCGAGGCGGCGGTGGCTATCGCCAAGAAGGATCGCCTGGTCGACGAGGAGTACGAAGCGATCCAGCGCCAGGTCATCACATTCATGATGGAAGACCCACGCACGATCCGTCGTGCACTGGATGTACTGTGGGTGGCTCGGGCGCTGGAGCGAATCGGCGATCACGCCAAGAATGTCTGCGAATACGTGGTCTACATGGTGTATGGCAAGGACATTCGCCATCTGTCCATGGAAGACGTCGAGAAGCACATCGAATCGCGCGCCCAGCGGGCGATCGGCAAGAGCTGAGGTTCGCGTAAGCACAGGGAGTTCCGCGGCGTTCTGCCGCAGCATTGCGATTGGCCGCCTGCCGTAGGCCGTCCTGCTAAACTTGCCGGATGAGCAAGTTATTCAATAATCGTCGCTTCGGTAATGCAGTCGGCGCGTTGGCGTGCGCTGCGCTCATGGCTTATGCGCTGTACGCCGAGCATGTGCTTGGCCTGGAGCCGTGTCCGCTATGTATTTTTCAGCGCGTTGCCGTCATTGCGTTGGGCGTCATGTTTCTCATCGCAGCCGTGCATCACCCCGCCAATAGCGGTGCGCGAGTCTATGCGGTGCTGCTGACCAGCGTAGGGCTTGCCGGCACCTTGGTTGCGGGCCGGCACGTGTGGATCCAGATGCAGCCGGAAGGTTCGGTGCCCGCCTGCGGCGCAGCGCTCGACTACATGATGGACATCATGCCGTTGTCGGAGGTCGTCGCCAAAGTGCTGACTGGATCGGGCGAATGCAGCCGCATCGAATGGACACTGCTAGGGTTGTCGATGCCCTGGTGGGTGCTGTTTTCGATCATTGCGCTGATCGTGTGGGCGCTGTTCGTCAACTGGCCGGCGCAGCGCATCGATGAATGGCGCAAGTAAGCGAGTAGTCTTCTTACCATTCACCGATCACTACCCACCACTCACCACTCACTGTCTCACTAGCAACAGTTCCATCACGCGTTCATACATCGTCGACAGCGTCGCCATGTCCGCCACGCGCACGCACTCGTTCACCTTGTGAATCGTCGCATTGATGACGCCGAGTTCGACGACCTGCGCGCCCGTCGGGGCAATGAAGCGTCCGTCCGAGGTGCCGCCTGTGGTCGACAATTCGGGTTTCAGTCCCGTCTGCTCGAACACGGCTGTCTGCACCGCATCCGACAGTTTGCCGGGCGCCGTAAAGAAGGGCAGGCCCGAAACAAACCATTCGAGCGTGAAGTTGACCTTGTGACGATCGAGGATATCGGTGATCGTCTGCTGCATTTTTTCGACGGTCTGCTCGGTCGAGAAGCGGATATTGAAGCGCACCTTGAGCTCGCCCGGGATGACGTTTGGCGCGCCGGTGCCGGCGCTGATGTTGGATATCTGAAACGTCGTCGGCTGAAAGAACTCATTGCCCTTGTCCCAGACGCGTGTCGCCAGTTCGGCAAGTGCCGGCGCAGCGGCATGCACGGGATTGTCGGCGAGGTGCGGATAGGCGACGTGGCCCTGTACGCCGTGCACGGTCAGCTTGCCGGACAGCGAACCGCGACGGCCGATCTTGACCATGTCGCCCAGTTTGTCGGTACTGGTGGGCTCACCGACGATACATAGCTGAATCTTCTCGCCGCGTGCTTCCAGCACGTCCATGACGCGACGGGTGCCGTCGATCGACGGGCCTTCCTCATCGCTGGTCAATAGGAATGCGAGCGTGCCGCCATGGTCGGGATGCTGAGCGACGAAGCGTTCGGTAGCGGTGATCATCGCAGCCAGGCCGCTTTTCATGTCGGCTGCGCCGCGGCCGTACAGCACGCCGTCCTTGATCACCGGCTCGAACGGATCGGTCTGCCACTCCTCGCGCGGCCCCGTCGGTACGACATCCGTATGACCCGCAAAGCACAGCACCGGCCCCGTCGAGCCGCGTTTGGCCCAGAGGTTCTCCACCGGACCGAATGTCAGACGCTCGACATTGAAGCCGACGGCGTGCAGGCGTGCACCAATGACTTCCAGGCAACCGTGATCTTCGGGGCTGACGGACGGCCGACGAATCAGGTCCTGTGCCAGTGCGAGCGTCGTGGACGCAGTGTCGGGATGAGCGGCGGACGGACTGGCAGTTGCGGTCGGCACTGTGACGGGACTCCAAGGGGGCGGCAAACGATGGAAGCGCGGACTTATAACGAACACTTGCGATACGGGCAAGCGTCCCGCGGCAACCGGCAGGGGAGTGCTCGGTAAACGGACGGCGTCGTCCGGATGTCCGCAAGGCGCCGAAGTCCCGCCCCCAAGGTAACGAATCATGGTAACGAACGCTGTGTGACACCCGAGTGACAGCGACTTTGTAACATACGCCGGTTCTGTAACACGATTGTCATCGACGCTCTGCACACTGGCGGCAGGTAGGACATGTCGGGACACGCGGGGCGTGTTCCTAACAATTGCAAAACGAGGTTCAAACCCATGAAGTTGTGGCACAAATTCAGCCTGTCGATGGTGCTGGGCGGGCTGGCGACGGCGCTGGTTCCGCAATACGCCGCGGCGCAGAGCGTGATCAAGATCGACGGCTCGAGCACGGTGTTTCCCATCGCCGAGGCCGTCGCTGAAGAGTTCCAGATTGCCAAGAAGGGCAAGGTGCGTGTCACGGTCGGTATCGCCGGCACCGGCGGCGGCTTCAAGCGCTTCTGCCGCGGTGAAACGGATATCTCGAATGCTTCGCGTCCTATTCTCAAGGAAGAGATGGAGACCTGTCGCGCCGCTGGCATCAAGTACATGGAATTGCCGGTGGCTTTCGATGCACTGACGGTCGTGATCAATCCGTCGAATACCTGGGTCAAGTCGCTGACCGTCGCGGATCTGAAAAAGATGTGGGAGCCCACCGCACAAGGCCGGGTTTCGAAGTGGAAGCAGGTGCGCTCAGAATGGCCGGATCAGCCCCTGATGCTGTTTGGCCCCGGTGCTGACTCGGGCACGTTCGATTATTTCACCGAGGCCGTCAATGGCAAGGCGAAAGCAAGCCGAGGCGATTTCACGGCGAGCGAAGACGACAATACGCTGGTGCAGGGCGTGGAGAACAACAAGAATGCGCTCGGCTACTTCGGCTATGCGTATTACACCGCGCACAAGGACAAGCTGCGCGCAGTTGCAATCGATAATGGCAAGGGCAAGCAAGTCACTCCAAGTATCGAAGCGGTGATCGATGGCACCTATACGCCGCTGTCCCGGCCGCTATTCATCTACGTTCGCGACACGGCGGCTCAGCGCCCGGAGGTGGTCGAGTTCATCAAGTTCGTCCTGAACGAGGGTGCCGAGCTGACCAAGGAAGTGGGCTACGTGCCACTGCCGCCGCAGGCATATCAGACAGCTCTCAAGCACTTTACCGATAAGAAGATGGGCACTGTCTTCGGCGGTACACCAGAGGTCGGCGTCACGATCGAGAGTCTGCTGGCGCGTGAAGGCAAGCTGTAATCGATACACGGGTTGTCCCACGCTCCGATGAGCGTGGGACGGACTCAAATCGTAGAACGTAGAAGTCGTAGAACGTAGAATAGGCGCGGCGGTGAGCGGTGCAGGTGTGAGATCAGCGGTCGATTCGTTGGCCGCCATGTCTATTTTTAAAGTGCGCCGGGCGCATTTGCCATTGCGTCCAGGCTGCCGACAGCGACGACATAGGTTAAACCGTGCGCATACCGGGCCATCGAAGGGTTAGCTACTTTGAGTGAAACAATCACTGTATCCGGTTCGTCGCGTAGTGAGCTGCGCTACCGCAAGATGCGGGATCGCGTCGTTGAAATTCTGCTATTGGCGTCAGGACTGGTCGCCGTGTTCACCACGCTGGCCATCGTCGGTGTGCTGCTGTTCGAGTCGGGCGGTTTTTTCGAGCACGTCACGCTGAAAGAGTTCTTTACCGATACGATGTGGACGCCGCTGTTCGCGGATGCTCACTACGGCATCATGCCGCTGGTCGCCGGAACACTGACGACAACCGTGGTCGCGCTGGTCGTCGCCGTGCCGCTCGGCACCACGATTGCGATCTACCTCAGTGAATTCGCGCCGCACAACGTTCGCGAAACCGTCAAACCGATTCTCGAACTGCTCGGCGCCGTGCCCACGGTGGTCTATGGCTATTTCGCATTGACCATGGTGACGCCGCTTCTGCAGTACTTCATGCCGGAACTACCGGGCTTCAACATGTTGAGTGCCGGCCTCGTGATCGGCCTGATGATCGTGCCCTATATCAGCTCGGTGAGCGAAGACGCGATGCGCGCCGTGCCGCGCTACATGCGCGAGGGTTCGTACGCCATGGGTGCAACTCGTCTGCAGACCGCATTGCGCGTCGTGGTTCCCGGGGCGTTTTCAGGCCTCGCTGCTGCGTTCATCCTTGGCATTTCGCGTGCGGTAGGTGAGACGATGGTGGTGGCCATCGCCGCAGGCATGCAGCCCAATCTGACGTTTGACCCGCGCGAGCCGGCGGCAACCATTACGGCGTACATCGTCCAGGTCAGCCTCGGCGACCTGGCTCACGGCAGTATCGGCTATCAAAGTATTTTTGCAGCGGGCCTGGTGCTGATGGCCATCACGCTGATGTTCAACGTGATCGGCTTCGGGCTGACGCGCAAATTCCGCGAGGCTTACTGATGAGCGCCGTATCCAGTGCCGCGATGCTGGAAGCTGAAAAGCTGCGTGGCGGCTTATCGCGTCGCAAACTGCTCGACAAGGCATTCGTCGTCATCGGCCTTTCGATCATGCTGGGGTGCCTGGCCATCCTGGCGGTGCTGTTCATCGATCTCGTTCGTGACGGTGCGCCACGCTTTGGCTGGGACTTCCTCACCAATTTCGCCTCGCGTCGCGCCACCAGCGCGGGCATTCTTGCGGCGTGGGTCGGCACGTCGCTGATCATGCTGGTCACCGCGGTCTGCGCCGTGCCGATCGGTGTGATGGCCGCGATTTATCTCGAAGAATACGCACCGAAGAACTGGTTCACGGCGATCGTCGAAATCAATGTGACGAATCTGGCCGGCGTGCCCTCGATTGTCTATGGCCTGCTGGCGCTCGGTCTGCTCGTGCATCAGTTCGATCTGGGTCAGAGCATTCTCGCCGCCGGGCTGACGCTTGCGCTGTTGATCCTTCCCATCGTCATCGTTGCCACGCGTGAATCCATTCGTTCGGTGCCGAATGCCATACGCGAAGCCGCCTACGGGCTCGGTGCGACCCGCTGGGAGGTCACAAAGGATCACGTGCTGCCGTACTCCACGGGCGGCATTCTCACCGGCATGATTCTCGGTCTGTCGCGCGCCATCGGCGAAACCGCACCCATCATCACGATCGGTGCGCTCAGCTTCATCGCTTTCCTGCCTGACTCACCCATCAAGAGCGAATTTCCCTTCGTCTCGTTTCAATGGCTGCATGATCCGTTCACGGCCATGCCGATCCAGATGTTCAACTGGGTGTCGCGTCCCGATCAGGCTTTCCAGGCGAATGCCGCTGCTGCCGGCGCCATCCTGCTATGCATGACGCTGGCCATGAATGGCGTCGCCATCTTCATTCGCTACCGCTTCCGCAAAAAGATCAACTGGTGAGACCGATGCAACGAACGACCGAAGCCCCCAGCGCCGTTCGCGCTACCCGTCCCGCCGAGGAGACTGCCTTGTCGAAAGAGTCGCCCGCGAACGCCAAATCGACTTCAGGCGCGCCGCGTATCTCGATTGCCGTCGACGACACGCGCCAGGTGCGCACGCTCAACGTGAAAGCGGCCGTCGACAACGTGAACTTCTACTACGGCGAGCATCGTGCGCTCAAGAATCTCACGATTCCGATCGCCGACCGTCAGGTCACTGCGCTGATCGGTCCGTCCGGTTGCGGCAAGAGCACCTTCCTGCGCTGCTTCAACCGCATGCACGACCTGCAGCCGGGCACGCGCTACGAAGGCAGCATCACGCTGCATCCGGACAACTTGAATCTGATCGGCCCCGGTGTGGACCCGATCGAAGTGCGCATGCGCATCGGCATGGTATTCCAGAAGCCCAATCCATTTCCGAAGTCGATTTTCGAGAACGTCGCTTACGGCTTGCGTCTGCGCGGTCTGCGCAATCGTGCCACGCTGGCGGAGGAGGTCGAAAAGGCTCTGCGCGGTGCGGCGCTGTGGGACGAAGCGAAGGATCGCCTGCAGGATTCGGCGCTTGCATTGTCGGGTGGCCAGATGCAGCGCTTGTGCATCGCGCGTGCGCTGGCGACGAAGCCCGAAATTCTGCTGTTCGACGAGCCGACTTCGGCACTCGATCCGATTGCCACCGCGAAGATCGAAGAACTGATTTCGACACTGCGCGACCAGGTAACGGTGCTGATCGTGACTCACAACATGCAACAGGCTGCGCGCGTCTCCGACTACACGGCCTTCATGTATATCGGCGAACTCATCGAGTTCGACGAAGCCGCGAAAATCTTCACCAATCCGAGCAAGAAGGCGACGGAAGACTACATCACCGGACGCTACGGTTAGCAGGCTGTTGAAAAGCAGCCTGTGTCCGGGCCCACGGATGGCCCGGCGAAATCATGCACATGTCTAACGGAGTTGCGCATGCCATCGCTAGTGGATACCGACCCGATCGAAGGCCACACGGCCAAATCCTTCGACACTGCGCTGTCGGAGTTGCGGCTGCACCTGGTGTCGATGGGTGGACTGGCGATCGACCAGGTTGCGTCCTCGATGCGGGCGTTACTCGATGGGGACGAGTCCCTGGCGCGCCTGGTACTGTCGCGTGAATCCCTGATCAACGATTTCGAACGCACGATCGATCGCGAGGCGTTTCGCCTGATCGCGTTGCACCAGCCGGTGGCCGGCGATCTGCGCATGGCCAAGGCAGCATCGCGCATCGTCGTCGAATTGGAGCGTGTGGGTGATGAGGCGAAGAAAATCGCGCGCTTCGCTATGCGGTTAGCGGGGGGCGAACCGCAGGGGCCGGTCAGAGCGGTCGCACGTTTCCTGCGCAACATGGCCAATCTCACGGCCGGCATGCTGCGCGAAGCCGTGCGCGCGCTGGACGAGGCGAACACGGATCTGGCACACGGTGTCACCAGTCGCGATGCCGAACTGGACGAAGAGTTCGCGGCGGCGCTGCGACAACTGCTCACGCTGGCGATGCAGGATCAACGTTTTCTCGGTGCGACCATCGACACGGTGTTTGCGCTCAAGGGGCTGGAGCGTATCGGCGATCACGCAAAAAATATTGCCGAGCAAGTGGTATTCGTCGCCAGCGGCGAGGATCTGCGGCATCTCAATCAGCACAAAGAGGGGTAGCCTGCTCGTCGGTACTTCATCCTGTTTGAGAGACGACCGAGAGTCACGGTCGATAGCGCCCGGCGTCAGATAGCGGTTCCGGTCAGAGCGCATAGTTCACCTCGGCAAACAGCCCGCGATTTTCTTTCAAGACGCCGAAGTAGGTGTTCGAGCTGCCGTGAAAAAGTTCGGCACCGATGGCGACATTCACGCGATCCGTCACGTCGTAGGTCAGCAAAGGGCGCACATAGCTGCTGCGATGCGTGAAGTTCACGAGCGCCAGCAGTTCCGCTCGCAGCGTGTCGTTGCGCCAGCGCTTGCCGATACGCGCCGTCATGCCGTAGCTGTCGCGTTCCTGCTGATAGTTCACGAGCGCATTCAGTGCGGCCACGGTTCGCACGGTGAGATCCGCGATGTCGTCGGGATCGGCGAAAGCGTGTATGCGGCGGCCGAATAGCTGCAGGTTGATATTGAAGTTCTCGCCGAAGGTGCGATCGCCGCCAAAGACGTAATACAGAAACGAATTCTTCGTGAACGGGTCCTCGCCGTCGTCATCCGCGGTCCGGTGGTAGGCGATCTCACCGCGCAGGCCGTAGCGCCCCATGGTGGTCGCGAAGTCGGCGCCGAGCACCGTCACCTTGCCGTATCTCAGTCCGAGGCGCGGCGCTCCCGCGGATGAATAGCCGAGCGGCTGCAGGTCTGGGAATAAGCCGTAGCCGTGAAAATAGCTCAGCGACCAATCGAGCCGCCCGCCCGCCTTGTCGAGCCGCGCGCCGAATTCGCTGTTCGAGAGTCGGTGCGCCGGCGTTTGATCGACGAAGTGCGCCTGCGCTTCGGGCAGCGGAATTCGCGACGGCTCGAAATACGGACTTGCAAACAATGCGAGCGTCTTGTCTGCGCCGAAGCTTCGATCGAGCGTCAACGCGGTCGTTCCGAACCGCTGGTCGCCCTCGAACGGCAGCAGCACGACGTAGTTGCGGGGCGTGAGGTTGTCGGTCGGATTGATGCCGTCGGTACGGCCCCACGCGACGATCTGTTTGCCCAGTCGC
>JAIBJL010000493.1 GCA_020029545.1 Gammaproteobacteria bacterium | reverse complement strand
CCTGAAGTCAGGACCGACACAGCGGCATCGTTATACTCAGCCAAACTCGGCACAGCGCGCCCGCGTAAGGCGGTGAGCGCCTCCGCCAGGCGGCAGGCCTCGATCACGTGCGCCGACGATACTGGAATATCCTGCTCGCGAAGTAGTCGCGCTGCTCGCGTGAGCCACTGCGCACCCAGCGCGTGCCGCGCGTTCCACATCAACTCATACCACACCGGCGAGTCGACGCCGGCGCCATAACCGGAACGGTACGTGAGCCTCTCATACGACCAAGGAGTCCATGCAGCGGCTGTCTTTGTACGTGGCAACCCTTTGAGCAAGGCGTCGTCGGCTTTCGCACTCGGCAGATCGGCGAGCGCAGGGGTATGCCACGCCCCGCACACCACGGCGATACTCCGATGACCTTCCGCAATGGCAGCGCGCAGACACTTGCGCATGTGGGCCTCGCGCTGCGCCTCGCGCGGCGGCAAAGAGCTGGCGAGTTCCGCACGCAGCTCACTCATCATCTCGTGTAGCGCCTTGAAGACATCCACGTCGTGACCTTCTCGCGACTCAACGAGATAGTCCCACCAGCGCTCGACGTCGGTGTAGCCCGCCGCATGCGCCATCGGCGCAAGCGGGTCATCACTGGGCAATTCGGCCTCGGTTTGTGGGTCAGCTACACCCTCTTCTTCCGCCGGCTCTCGCACCTCAGCCGTCCGTTCCAATTGTACCGACTGCGGCAGATCGATGAAGCGAACCGGCAACTCGCGATGCAACGCGTACTGCATCGCTTGCCACTCGGGCGAGTACTCCGCGAACGGATAGAGAACGGCCACGCTGGGTTCATCGGGCAAGTAAACGAGCAACGCGACGGGTGTTTTCAGATCGGGATGCCGAGCCAGCGCTATCAGCTCATTCGCGTCCGGCGGTCCTTCGATGAGCACGATGTCGGGCTGCACCTGCACAAGCGCATGCTGCAGGCTCCGTGCAGAGCCCGGCCCGTGGTGGCGGATGCCAAACAGGTGCACGTGAGCCACGGCAGTCCCGCGTCAGAGCTGCTCTTTGCACGCGCGATAGAGATCCTTCCAGCCATCGCGCTCCTTGACGACGGTTTCCAGATACTCACGCCAGGCAATCGTGTCCTGCACGGGATCCTTGATTACCGCGCCTATCAGCCCTGACGCCACATCGGCAGCGCGCAGCGATCCGTCACCGAAGTGACCCGCCAGTGCAAGGCCGTTGCTGACGACACTGATCGCCTCGGCGGTGGACAGGGTACCGCTCGGCGATTTCAGTTTCGCCTTGCCGTCTTCCGTCTTGCCTTCGCGCAGCTCACGAAAGACGGTGACGATGCGCCGAATCTCCGCAAGCGCCGGCGCCTCGGCAGGCAGTTCGAGCGCACGTCCGATCGACTCGACGCGCATCTGCACGATGCCAACCTCTTCGTCCAACGTATCCGGCGTCGGCAGCACGACAGTGTTAAAGCGCCGCTTGAGTGCGCTCGACATGTCGTTCACGCCGCGGTCCTTGTTGTTCGCAGTAGCGATCAGATTGAATCCGCGCGCGGCGCGTGTTTCTTCGCGTAGCTCCGGGATCGGCAGCGTCTTCTCGGACAGTAACGAGATCAACGTGTCCTGCACATCCGCCGGCACGCGCGTGAGCTCCTCCAGTCTTGCGATAGCCCCGGTTTGCATGGCCCGCATGATCGGACTGGGGACCAACGCTTCGCGTGAAGGACCCTTTGCCAGCAGCAAGGCATAGTTCCAGCTATAGCGAATCGATTCTTCGCCCGTACCGGCCGTACCCTGCACGAGCAGGGTCGAATCTCCCGAGATCGCCGCAGCGATGTGTTCGCTGACCCAACTCTTCGCCGTACCGGGCAGGCCAAGCAGGAGCAAAGCACGATCGGTGGCCAGCGTGGCGACGGCGATCTCCATCAGCCGCCGCTGGCCCACGTATTTCGGCGTGACCTCGACACCGGAATCGAGCTTGCCGCCCATCAGATACTTCACCACACTCCAAGGCGAGAGCTTCCAATTCGGCGGACGCTGCTTGTCATCTTCCTTCGCGATCGCAGCCAGCTCTTCCGCAAAATCCATTTCGGCCGGCACACGAAGCATGTGTTGGGTAGTCGAATCGTTTTTCACAAGATCTCCCTTCGCATCGCGGCACGAAACTCCACGATGTCGTTAAGTTGTTGGAGGGCTCTTCGCCAGTTCGAGTCGTGCGGCACTTCCTCTACCAATCGCATCAGCAGTTCGCTTGCGGCAGGCACATCGCAGCGATAGGCAATGGCGTCGAACAGATTGCGGTTCTGTTGATAAGACGCTGGCTGCCGCGCCAGCGCGCGGACGTACTCGATCGCAAGCCGGGTCAGAGCCGCGCTGAAATCGAACTTCGCCGCTTGTAGCAACGAGTAAATGGCCTGTTGATCTCGCACGGCGTCCAGGGTCGTGAACTGCATGACGAGCAGCTCCTGGCGTACGTCCTCTGGCGCGCGCTCTAGCAATTGAACAATGGCTTGCGACGGGTCGGACGGTGGATCCTTCACACGGCGCCAAGCGGCGGCCAACGCCAGTAGCCAGTCCCGTTGCGGGTGACGTGCCACGGCTTCTGTCAGCGCCATCAAGAGTTCGCGACCGTAGTCCGTATCGAGCACTGCATCCGTGAATGCGTCCGCATCGCCACCCAGGCGTGAAAGCCAGTGTTGCGGCGGAACCAGCGCAACGATCTGCATGAGCCAATAGGTGCGCTCACCGAGTTTGCGTTGAGCCGGCGGCTTGAGCTCGATGCCGTCTCGTTGTGTGGGCTTATCCAGACTCTCCGGCAGCGCGATGCCCAGTCTGGGCTTTGGTTTACCGAGCTTTGCCAGCAGCCCCTTCTGCTCTTCCACTGCGATCAGCGCATCGGCCCGTGCGCAATGTCGTCGAACGAAACTCGAGCCAGGCAAACGAGCAAGCAGCTGAACCGCGGTCTGGCGCACGGCCTTCCGCTTGTCATCGAGCGCTGCTTCCAGAAACACCTCATCCTCGCTCGATAGCCCGACCGCCAACTCGGCGAGCAAGGCTTCGCGGGCCTCAGGCGGATCGGTTGGCCACGTCTCGGTGAGCCATCGCCGAGCCTCGTCGGGGTTGCGCCGGCGCATGGCGCCAAGTTCGGCGCGGCGCTCCTCCAGCGAACCCGATTGCCAACGTTCCTCCGACGGTTCCGCGACGGGGCTCGCAAGCTGCCATTCGGGATTGACCCACGCGAGCCATGGCCCTGTGCTACCCAGGATCGGTGCGAACTTTGCTGTGCGCACGGAACGCACATGGGTCAGCGCCGTCGGTGCGAAATGCGGTGGCAATTGACGTTGGGCGCGTGTCACGACGTGCAACCACTCGTCGATGAGATCCGGGTAATCGCCCTTGATCATACGCACCAGGCGCATTGCAGCGGCTTCAGTGACGAAGCGAGAGCGCTC
>JAIBJL010000174.1 GCA_020029545.1 Gammaproteobacteria bacterium | reverse complement strand
CGATGGCAGCGGCGACGATTCGCGACAGATGTCCGTATATCTGCATCGCCTGGGCACCGACGTAGCGACCGATCGGCAGGTGTTCGCGATCACCGACCATCCGACGCGATATCCCTATCCGTACGTGACCGATGACGGGCGCTTTCTGATCCTGAGCGTCTACGATGGATCGCAGTCGACTGGCCTCTATTATCAACGCCTCAATTCGCAAGGGCTTCCCGAAGGGCCGGTGGTGCGATTGCTGGACAAGTTCGACGCCGACTATCACTTCATTGCCTCCATCGACGATACGCTCTACGTGCGAACGACGGCAGGCGCACCGAATTCGCGACTGATCGCGATCGATGTCGCGAAGCCGACATCGTGGCGCGATGTCATCGCCGAGCAGCAATCCGCGCTCACCGATGTCAGCATTGTCGGCCGACGCGTGATCAGTCAGCATCTTAAGGACGCGACCTCGGTCGTGAGTGTGGCCGACCTCGAAGGCAAAACACTCTACGAAGTTGCGTTGCCAGGTTTGGGACAGGTCGTCGGATTCGGCGGTGAGGTGGACGATCCGGAAACGTTCTTCGCTTACACGGATTTTCTGACGCCGACGTCCATTTCCCGATTCGATAGCTTAACCGGCAAGGTGGCCTTGTTCCGCGCGCCGCAGTTCGCCGCCAACTTGTCGCCCTATCTGACCGAGCAGATTTTCTATCGAAGCAAGGACGGCACGCGCATTCCCATGTTCATCACCCGCAAGCGTGACTTGCAAAAGAACGGGCAGACACCGCTGATGCTGTATGGTTACGGCGGATTCAATATCGCCCAGCAGCCGGCCTTCAGCGTCCCTGTTCTGGTATGGCTGGAAATGGGAGGTGTGTTCGTCGTTGCCAACCTGCGCGGTGGCTCGGAATATGGTGAAGCCTGGCATCGCGCCGGCACGCGCTCGCACAAACAGAATGTCTTCGACGATTTTATCGCCGCGGCCGAATGGCTGATTGCCGAGCAATACACATCGCCTGCCAAGCTGGCCATCCGAGGCCGCAGCAACGGCGGCTTGCTGGTGGGCGCAGCGCTGACGCAGCGACCGGACCTCTTCGGCGCCACGCTCCCGGCCGTGGGAGTGCTGGATATGTTGCGATATCACACCGCCAGCGCCAATGCGCGCCAATGGTCGACCGACTACGGTCTGAGCGAGGATGCCGGAGACTTCAAGGCGCAGTACGCGTATTCACCAGTGCACAATGTCAAGGCGGGTACCTGTTACCCACCTACATTGGTGACGACTGCCGATCATGACGATCGGGTGGTGCCTTGGCACAGCTACAAATTTACAGCGGCCTTGCAAAAGGCACAGGGTTGCGCGAATCCCATCCTGCTGAGAGTCGAAACACGCGCGGGTCACGGCGCCGGCAAGCCCGTGTGGATGCAGATCGAGGACTTTGCCGATCAGTGGGCATTTCTGTCGCAGGCGCTTGGAATGAATGCGCAGCATCCGCTCTGAGACGAATGGTGCTTACTTAACCGTGAGCGCCCAATTGCCGCCATCTAATAGGGCCTGGGGCGCGGGGCCTGGGCAGGAAAAGGATCGGTACACGCTGGCGCATGAAATTCGAGTCTCCTACCCAGGCCCCGCGCCCCAGGCCCTTGCGCCAAGGCAGTAGGTTTGAGGTGAGTCGCGGGGCAATCTTCTCTAAGTAAGTGGCATTGGCTCTGAGACGACTACGTCGAGGCGATTGTGTCCGGGTTGCGCGGATCGGTTTGTTCTGCTCGCTTTAGCGGTGCTCGTCAGGATCATCCACGAGCTCGTCCTCGGTCACCTGATCTCCCGGAATTGCCTGCGCACCCGAAGCCCACGCTCCCAGATCCACCAGCTTGCAGCGCTCGCTGCAGAAGGGGCGATAGGGAAACGCAGGCGACCATTCGACCGGGCGTTTGCAAGTGGGGCAGGCGGCTTTGGCGGGCATGACGAGTCAGGAGTGGAGTTGCGAGGAGGGGTATTCAATCGCATGTTGTCAGCGCAGGTCGTCGAGTATGAGGCACTGGGCCAAGTCGTTCCCGCTCTTGATCCGAAGCTTGATCCAACGAACATCCCTTGCGGGCGAATCCCTGTGTCGCCCAGCCGCCTCTTCCTCAGCGCCTCTTCCTCAGCCACATGTCGTCAGCAGAAACCTGACGTCTTCTGCGGTCTGCGTCGGGCGGGCATTGACATCGGTCCAGCTTAGAAAGCGGATGCTGCAGCGATGATGGCTGCCGCTGATTTCGGGAAACAGATTCGTGCCTGCTGGCAGTGTCAGGCGCAGCAATTGGCAGGGATTGTCCTTCTCAAACGTCAAATGGAAAGATCCCCCGGCAGCGGTTTCAAGACGAGGGCGTGCCGCTTCGCGAGTCAACCACAGTAATTCGATGACGGCGTCGCAGAGGGGACGAATGGTTTTCATCCAGTCGTCGAAGGCGGCTGAGCGGACTTCGAAAGGCTGGTCCAGCCAGTGCCGATAGTCCGGCAAATCGAACTCGCAAGTGCCGCCCGGAATCGTGCTGCGATGCTTGATGGAGTTCAGAAATTCAGAATCCCGCAAACGCTGCATGAACAGGGCGCCGGCGTTGTTGAGTTCGGTCCGCAATCGGGCCAGGTTGGACAGGACGGCCCGCAGGCGCGACGAATCGACGCCCGGGCGCGTCTGGTATTCGTGCATTACGGACATCTGGCGTTCCAATTCCTTCAGCACTTCGCTGCGAATATCGCCACGGGCCGTGATGGCCAGAATTTCAAGCAACGAACCGACGGCCGCACGCGTTGACCACGAGTCGGTTCGCTCCTCGTGGTACAGCGCCTGCTGGTACAGAAAGTCCAGCCGCAGGAAGGTTCGCATCCGCTCATTGAGCGGCTGTTCGTAAACCGCGGGTGCCGGCTCGGCCGCAGAGGCAGGTGCGATCTGATCTGGCGAATTCATCGGCGCATTGTGCGGCAGCCCGGCGCGTGAGGCTAGACCCGCGTGTGAGGAAGGTAGGGTTCGGGATTGAAGAAGCAGCCGCGCAACGGGGCGTGGCGTGGTTTGTCTGCTCGTTGCGTACCAGCGCGTCGTCCCCCAGGCATGGCCGAATCCCGAATCCCGGCTCACATCGCCTTAGCCAGTAACTCGTAATTCCTATGCAGCGTCGTCACGAACGGCGGCAGGTCCTCAAGCGTACCGGTGTTGACAATGACGTCGTCAGCAACCGACAGCCGTTGTTCCCGCGATGCCTGCGCTGCAAGGATGCTTTTCGCCTGCTCCGGGCTTGAGCCATCGCGCGAGGTCAGCCTGCGGAGCTGCTCGTCCTCAGGACAATCGACGACGAGCACTCTGTCATAGTTGCCTCGCTGGTTGCTTTCGACCAGCAGGGGGATGACATGGACCTGATACGGCCCGTCCGCCGCTGCGGATCGGCGTTGCAGTTCTTGTCGAATGGCGGGATGCAGAATGCTTTCAAGCTTCTTGCGCTGTGAGGGATCGGCAAACACTCGATCGCGCATCCGCGCTCGATCCAGTCGTCCAGCATGGTCGAGAATGTCTGGTCCGAAATCGCTGACCAGTCGGGCGAGGACAGGTGTCCCCGGTTCAACCACGTCGCGAGCAATCTGATCCGTGTCCAGCACAGGAACGCCCAGTTTCGCAAACAGCTCAGCGACTGCTGTTTTGCCGCTCGCGATGCCGCCGGTCAGGGCGATCAGAAGCGGACGGGAGGATAAAATGGGTTCGGACATAGTGGATTGTAGGCCGGAATTCATTCCAACTTCTGAGCTACCGCTCCCGCTCCCGATCTTGTAGCCTGCTGACACCGCCATGCCGAATATGCCATGAGTCGACGACCTCGCACACTCTCCGTTTATGAGCAGTTTCTGGCGCAACCGGAATACAAGGTCGCAGAGATTGTCCATGGCGCGCTGGTGACACATCCTCGTCCAGCATCGCTTCATGCTGCAGCCGCTTCCGCGCTAGGCGCCGAACTGTTTGGTCCTTTCCGACGCGGTCGGGGCGGACCTGGCGGCTGGATCATTCTTGTGGAGCCGGAACTGCATCTGGCCGCTCATATTCTCGTTCCTGATATCGCCGGCTGGCGGCGTGAACGTATGCCAGAAATGCCGCAAGTTGCCGCATTCGATCTCGCTCCCGATTGGGTATGTGAGGTGCTGTCGCCTGCAACGGAAGCGACGGATCGAGCGGACAAGCTGCCTATCTACGCCGAACAAGGAGTGCGGCATGTGTGGCTCGTCGATCCGCTGACGAAAACGTTGGAAGTGTTCAGACTGGAATCAGGCAGCTGGCTGCTGCTCGCGGCGTTCCGCGATGAAGCGCTGGTTCGCGCGGAACCATTTGATGCGATCGAACTTGAACTGGCTGCGCTGTGGGCGCGCTAGGGAGTGGAATTAAGACGGCAACGCGGCAGTCTTCATTCTGACCTTCAGCCCACAGCCTACAGTCAACAGCCTTCTTGATCAGTGCCCTGACAGCCCGCTTACGCGCAGGTAAGCCTCGACCAACGGATCGCCCCACATCAGAGCGATCCAGCCAGCGGCGGCCAGGTACGGACCGAACGGACTCGGGATATTACGATCGCGCCCGCGCACGACGATCAACGTGATGCCGACGACGGCACCAGTGAAGGCCGACAACAAAATGATCAACGGCAGCATCTGCCAGCCCAGCCAGGCACCGAAGGCGGCGAACAGCTTGAAGTCGCCGTAACCCATGCCTTCCTTGCCGGTCAGCAGCTTGAACAGATGAAAGACGCTCCACAAGCTCAAGTAGCCGGCGACCGCTCCGATAATGCTGGAGCGCGGATCGACCGGCAGGCCGGAACCGCTTGACGCCAGGCTGAGCAACAGCCCGATCCACATCAGCGGCAACGTCATGTTGTCCGGCAGCAGCTGGTGATCGATATCGATCACCGTCAGTGCGACCAACATCCATGTGAAGAGAAGAGCGGCCCCCGTGTACCAGCCCACGCCGAACTTCCAGGCGACCGTGGCTGACAACAGAGCGGTGGTCAGCTCGACGATCGGGTAACGCGCCGAAATCTTGATGCCGCACTTCGCACACTTGCCCCGGAGGAAGAGATAGCTGACGACCGGAATATTCTGCGCCGCCGTGATCATCGCGCCGCAGCCGGGGCAGGCGGAGCGGGGCACGACCAGGTTGTAACGCTCGGTCGCCGCGGGTGTCGCCAGAGCGGGCGGAAGTGCGCCATCCGCCTGTTGGGCAACGATCTGTTCCGCCTGCGACCGCCATTCGCGCTCCAGCATGATGGGAACGCGGTGGATGACGACATTGAGGAAGCTGCCGACAAGAAGGCTGAAAACGAAGACCAAGCCGATCCATCCCACTTGCGATGTGGTTAGCCCGGTGATCAGCAAATCCATTGAATCTTGCATAGTTGTAGGCCGGAATTCATTCCGACCTCTGATCTCCGACGTGTGTGATTTCCTACGCCCGCAATTGTAGGTCGGAATTCATTCCGACACTCAACGATCCCGATCACGAATGTCGGAATAAACGGATGTCGGAATAAATTCCGACCTACATGGATGTAGGGAGTGCCGAGCTGTGTCGGGAACACCGCCGGCCGACCTACATGGATGTAGGGAGTGCCGAGTTGTGTCGGGAACACCGCCGGCCGCGACACAAGGAACGAGGTCAGTAGGCGAGTTCGCAATGGCGGTGGCAACCTGGATGCATCTCGGCGAACTCCGTATGGTTTTCGAGATAGTAGATGATAGGCGCAGAATCGATTGCTACCAGTCCACCCTTGTGAATCCCTTCCGGCGGCACCGGTTACCACTCCTTGCGTAAACGTTCGACCCAGGCAGCGGCACTGCGCCCCGAGAGGCCTTTGCCAGAACCGTGCAGCGCACTCAAGGGCATACCAGGGTTTTTCTTTGGCGCCTGGCTTACAGGAACGATGGCAGCAAACGGCTTGCCGCGCTTTGTGATGACTACCGTCTGTCCTCTATTGGCGCGATCAAGCAGTGCGGGCAGGTTCTTACGGGCATCTTCGACACCCTGATCCTTCGGACGGGAACTCATTCGCCCACCTCGCTGAGTAATGAGTCGTACTGTACAGAAATGAGACAAGTGAGGCTCCTCTCGTTCCTCTACAACGGTTCGGTGGTCCGCGCACAGGACGAGCTTGCGTGCATCGGGTTGTCATTTGCCGCCGATGCTGCTGGAATGCAGCTTCACCCCGACCTGCTGCCCTTGTGCGCTCCATCGAGCGCATTCTGCCCATGTCATTGACCAAGCACTTACAAATCGGCGCTCGCGCCGCGAGTAGCCCGCTGACTCCGGCGCAGAAGCGCTTCAACACGCTGCTGCGTCAGATCGAGCAGGCACGCCAGACGCTGCACGCGTGGCGTGAAAATGTTCCAACTTTCAGACAGGCATACTCTGAAGCGGTTGAGCCGCTTCGAGTGAAGTACCTCGCTGCCGAACGGCAGCGGATTGTCGTGTTGGACCGCCTGCTGGATGAGCGGGGGTGGAGTGCGAGTGAGCGCGCCTTCCTGCGCGACATGACCTGCGACGCGGCCGGAGATTTCCTGGATGCCGAGAACGACGATGCCGAGGTGATGGCCGAGGTGATGGCAATCTACGACAAGCACAGCAAGGTCGATTTTGCCACGGGCAAGAAGCAGGAAATCGTAGATCTCAAGGAAATGACCGAGGCGTTCACCGGCTTCGATCTGGGTGACCTGGACGGTATCGATTCTGAGGAAGACCTTGCAGAGCGCATGTTCGAAAAGATGCAGACCGAACAGCGAGCCCAGGAGGCCAAGCGCACAGCGCGAGAACAGCGACGGCGCAAAACGCCCGCGCAGGCGCGGCGCGAACAGGAGAAGCAACAAGTCACGCAGTCCCTACGCGAGATCTATCGCAAGCTGGTCAGCGCATTGCACCCGGATCGGGAGAGCGATCCGGCGGAGCGCGAACGCAAGAATGCATTGATGCAGAAAATCAATCGTGCCTACGAGGACGACGATCTGCTCACCTTGCTGGAAACCCAGCTGCAGATCGAGCAGATCGACGCGGATCACATTGCAAATATCAGTGCGCAGCGCCTCAAACAGTATTCGCAGGTGCTGCAAGAGCAGCTGTTGGAGATCAAGCGCGAAATCCAACGACTCCAGATGGAGTTCTGCATGGACTTTGACGTCGAACCGGGCACACCGCTCAAACCGGATAAGCTCGGCAGGCTGCTGGAGGAACACATCCGTGCGCTGCGTGCGGATCTGGCACAGCACGCGCGCGACCTGAGCATACTTTCAGACCGCGCCGCCACCAAGCGCTGGATCAAGCAGGCCCGCCGCGAACTGCGCGCGCAGGCCAATGAGGATTTCTGGTTCTGATCTCGTGCCAGCGTCGATGTCGGCTTCATAAAAATCCGCGACCTTCGCCGACGCCGATCATCTGGGCCACCATACTGGGGAATAGTTGCGTATCTTCCATGGCAGCGCTGTAGTCGCTGACCGGTGACGACTTCATCGCGGTTCTTGATGGGCGCCATGCGTCGGAATCAGCGGTCGGCATCAAGCGGAATACGCAACTATCCGTCTCAATGACCTCGATCCCCCGATCCTGTAAGTAGCAGCACACACAGTCACCCGTGTGTGCTGCCCTCGCAGAACCGGACTTGGAGCGTTACCCCATCCGGCTCCCAGTGGGAGCCATTCGCAGAGTTCATAAAGCATGCACGATGCGCGGTCGGGGGAACCAATTCCGTATCCAGTCATGATACTGCGGCCAGTTGAAGCTGGGGCGCTGACTACGTTGATTGATCCATTTGAACAACAGCCGCTCAACGTGAAACACATACGTGCGCACGCTGCGGCTGTTACCCCTCACCCCGAAATACTGAATATGGCCGCGTAGATGTAGGCGAACATATTCTTGCATTGCGCGCGTGCCCTCGGTCCGCAGGGCTTGCAGGCGCGCGCCCAGTGCCTTCAGATTCTTACGTACTCGCTCGCGCTGCGTTTTGCGACCGAGTTTGGCTCGGCCCCGCTTCAGCGCGATATAGTGCGTGAATCCCAAGAAGTTGAACGTGCGGGGCCTTCGATCCCCCTCACGCTTGCACAGCGCCGGCGCCAAGTCGCCAAAGCGAAGCAGCGCCGTCTTGGACGGCTCAACCTCCAGTGCGAATTGCGCGAGGCGTGCTTTGAGCGCTTGCTCAAAACCTCGTGCATCGGCTTCACACTCGAAGCAGCCGACAAAGTCATCGGCATATCGCACCAGATACGCTTTGCCCTGGCATCCATGCGCAAAGCGTTGTTCGAACCACAGGTCCAGCACGTAATGCAGATAGATGTTCGCCAACACCGGCGATACCAATCCACCCTGCGGAGTACCCTCGTCGCTGGCGTAAAACATGCCATCTTCGAGAATGCCCGCTTTCAGAAATCGCTGGATCACTCGTAATAGGTTCGAGTCCCCAATCCGGTGCTCGACAAACCGCACTAAGTGCTGGTGGTGAACGCGATCAAAGAACCCTTTGATGTCAGCCTCCACCACCCACTGCGTGCGCTCCTCCACGATGATGTGGTTCAGCCGGGTCAGCGCATCGTGTGCGCTCTTGTTCGGCCGAAACCCGTATGAACACTCCCGAAACTCAGGCTCCCAGATCATCTGCAAAATACGGCTGAGCCGATCCTGCACTACCCGGTCCTCAAAGCTCGGAATGCCCAAAGGCCGCTGCCCGCCACTGGCTTTGGGTATGTATACACGCTTCGCCGGTTTGGGCCGGTAGCCCATCCGACGCAGTCGCGCCGATAGATCGGCCAAGTTCGCCACCAGATTACTCTCGTAGTCCGCTTTGCCAACACCATCCACCCCCTCTGCCTTGTCGCGCGGCTGACGATGAAAACTCTCCGTCAACCCCGCCGCATTGAACAGCATCCCCATCAACGACGTATAGCGCCGCTGCGGTTGCTTCTGCGTACCCTGCGTGAAACGAGTCGGTTGTGTGTTCATGTGCATAGTCCGCTCAGTAGTCGGGACATGTCTCCCCAACTCGCTCTCTCTCACCGCGGCCCCTTCGCTCCCTCTGCATTACCAGAGTTCATCGCTACTGTTGACCGCTCAGACTTCTGCCCTACATGGATGTAGGACATGCCGGTGTTGTCTGGAACAATCACCGGCCTATCGCGCTCTACTGCCTCCTCGCTGTTTAGACTTGTTAGCAGCTTCGGAACTCCCTGTCCGTCGCGATAGGATCTCCATGGTTACCACACGTTCTCAGTTCAAGCTCGACTGGGTTTGGAATCCCGGGTGGGTGCAACATTCTCGCCATGACAAATGCCGCACTGTCGCCTGCTGATGTCGGGACATCATCGGCCCGCTCCAATGAGTACCATTTCGGGACTACAACCTTCACACGCGGCTCTTCACCGCCATTCCACCTCGCTTGCTTTCGTGACTACGCATCAATCGTGCTGTTACCAACACGACTGCAAGCCTCGATACTGGGCCGGTGGCTAGCCGTTACCCAGGCAGGAATTTCACCCGCTAGAACGTGCGACATTGCCATGCCGCAACCCCGACCCGGCACGGATCACGCCAACATAGCACAGGCACGGACTCACTCCGCTTCCGTTCGGTCGGACCCTCTCAGCCGTGTTGCACTTCGTGGAC
>JAIBJL010000173.1 GCA_020029545.1 Gammaproteobacteria bacterium | reverse complement strand
CGTTGCCTACACAATGGCCGCAGCGTTGGTCGGCTGTGCGTCGCCAAAAACAGCCATCCCTTCGGCGGCATCCGCTGCCAAGACGGCAGCGACAGCAGCGAGCGTCGACCTGTTGCTCGTGGAGGCGCTACGGCAGTTCGTCAATGCCCACGATGCCGCGCAGGCGCTGGCGACGATGGAACTGGCCGTCAAACGCGCGCCGGATCGCATCGACGCCGCGTGGCTGCATCTGCAGATCTGCTCCGGTACGCAGGGCTGCCGTCCCGAACCGCTCGAAGTGCGCCTGCGCAAACTCGATTCGTCCAACAGCGCAGTGTGGCTGGGGCCGCTGGCGCGCGCGTTCCGCAGCGGCGATCGAGCCAGCGAAGATCAGATTCTGGAAACCATCGGGCACGGCGAACATGTCGACCTGCATTGGAATGGCATGGTCGCACAACTCGCCACCTCACTTGCCGAGCATACGCGTGTCAGCAACGCAGCGAACAAGGTGCCCTTGTCGGACTCCCTGAACGAGGTCGTGGGTCTGCTGTCGAAGATCGCCTTGCCAGCGTTTCAACCACTGGCTGAGAGTTGCGGCGCGCGCCGTCTGACCGATCGGTTGGCATCGGCCCGCTGCCTGCTGGTTGCCACCACCCTGCAGCGTAGCGACACCTACATCGCAGAGAGCGTGGGACTGGGCATTGCGCAGCGTCTGGCAGCAACGGGCGGCGCTGACGCCTCCAAGGTCGAGGAGCGCATCTCGGTGTCACGATTTCAACACGATACCGCCGGACAGATCATGGTCGCACAGGTCGAACGCGAACGCTTTGCAACCGAACTACTGGAAGTGATGCGCAAACAACGGCGCGAACAAGATGTATTCATCACCATTGTTCGCTGGGCGGGTCAACCGCTGACCCCGCCGCAACGATAAGAAATCGGCAAGCAGCTGCGACAGTTCGCCTGTCATGAGCGCGAAGTCGATGTCGAACTGCTCATCGGTTGTCAGCTGCGACTCATTGTCGGCGGAGTCCTCAATGATGTTCAGGAAGTTCACGCGCTTGATCTGCAATTTATCCGGGTAAGCCTCAGGGACAGATTTAAATAGAGCTGACGGCTTTGACTCCGCGCAGGCCAGCGACCGTGAGAAGGAAAGTCGGTGCGGTCTCACGACCGCGATTCATGGGTAGCCATCGAGCAGCAAGCGGGCTGATGTACAACAGGATCGGAAGAGAAGCTGGCCGCTGTGCGGCGCGAGGGTGTGTTATCGGGGACAACAGCGGCACGACCGCTGGACTTGATTTCTACGGCTTAGCAAGCACCCGCTCAATCGTACTGAGGAGGGCCTCCAATTTCCCCTCGACAACACCCAAGACAAGAAGATTATCAACGTCGGCATACCCATGGATTAGCACGTTTCGAAAAGCGATGATCCGGGGCAGATCAGCTATTTCTGCCGCGGGCTCGGGATCGACGCGCCGCAGCTTGCTGAATGCCTCACCGATCACCTCAAACTGGCGTTCGACGGCTGCACGCAGAAAATCGTCACGGTCGTAGTCTTCGAACGTTTTCTGCTGGGTGAAACGGGTAAGTCGTTGTGCTGCAGTTCAAGCATCCCACAGAAGTTTCCGCGAGTCAGCGTGCATAGACTGTCTGACGCTCCGGGGCGATGCGGTCGCGAAAGTATGGGTTCACCAGACTCCTTTCGGTCACCAAATCTACTTGTCGCCCAAACATCGTCTCCAAACCTTCCTTCAAGGTGAAATATGCATCGGCGTACTCTGTTGGCCGTGTGGCATCGAAATCAACGACGAAGTCGAGGTCACTGGTGGAAGGACTGAAATCATCACGAACAGCGGATCCAAAAACGTCCAGACGTCGCACGCCTGCTGAGCGGCATAAAGCCGCCATCTGTGCCCGACGTTCTTCTATCAGGGCTATCACGAGGAAATCTCCTCAACAACATCTCACACCAGTCGTAGGCTGAAGAGTATCAAAACGGCAGGTAGGCTGATGCAAATAGCCGAAACTCACCCACGAATTCGGGTATGTGCCTGTAGGCCTGGGCAGTATCCGATCCGGATCTGGCCAGTTGACCAACTTATGACCAGCGTGACCAACGGAAATCCCCTTGCGGGAGAAATCCCTGTGGGACCAGCGGCCAGCCGCCCTCCTCTCCTCACGCCGCGACCGGTATCGCCCGCACCGCTTCGCCACCCAGGGCTTCCCGCAAATCGGCAAGCAGCTGCGACAGTTCGCCTGTCATGAGCGCGAAGTCGATGTCGAACTGCTCATCGGTTGTCAGCTGCGACTCGTTGTCGGCGGAATCCTTGCTGATGTTCAGGAAGTTCACGCGCTTGATCTGCAATTTGTCCGTGAGCACGAAGGACACACGATCATTCCAGGTGAGACCGAGTTTCGTCACACCCTTGCCGGACTGCAGATGCGCGCGGATTTCCTTGCCGTCGAGAATGTGGCGCGAGTAGCGCACGGTCGCTTTGCTCTGATCGATGGCCTGCAGCTCCAGGTCTTCATCGATGGCGAAGCGCGTCGGTGCATCGCCGAGCATCAGCCATGCCGCCATCGACGCCTGTGGCGATTTCTCGGTCTCCAGAAACTGCACACCGAAGCTGCCGAGCGTGGCACGCAATGTTTCGACCACCTCATCGGCACGCGAGCCACCGGAAGTATCGATCACGAACCAGCCATTCTTTGGATCGATCCAGGCACGCGTCATGCGACGCCGCGTCAACGCACGCCCGCGCAATTCCTCGGCGACCCGATCGCGCAGCTCGCGCATCTGACGACGACCGACGGGGAATCCCTGGTCACGTTCCATTTCCACCGCGCGATCCGCCGCAACCTGCTTGACGATGGAGCCCGGCAATAACTTCTCATCGACGCCCAGTGCAATCAGGTGTTGTCCGTTCGTCGTGTGCACCAGTCGTTGAATGCCGCTGGGATTCACCCAGCCGCGGCTCTGCATGTCGAACGCGCCACAGGGCAGCAGGGTACGCTGCGCAAGCTGCGTCTCCAGTTCGACAGAGGACAGGGACCAGCCTTCAGGCAACCGGTAGAGAAACAAATTCTTGAACCACATAGTCGTGCGCGCAAAGTCGCGGAGTATACGTCGCGACGCGCATCCGGCCAGTGGGCTTTTGCTGCTATTTGTTCGTTGTTGCGACGGCTTTATTTTCCGCCGGAATTGCGCTAGGTAAGGGCCCGGGACCTGGGGCCTGGGCAGGATCGAATCGTATCCGTCCCGCGCATATGCCAATCCGTTTCCTGCCCAGGCCCCGCGCCCCAGGCCCTTTCATGGCCCGCACTGCGGCGCTGTCGCGCGCGACAGGTTCAGCCAATCCATTTCCCGGGCACAGGGGTTGCTGCGTTCGATCAGCACCGAATCGCCGAACTCATGCGTGAGATAACCCTGTGTCGTCAACGCATCGTCAGCGCGGCGCAGCGCGCCGTCGGTGGTGAAGGCACGCAGCAACTCATGGTGGCTGGTCCCGATCTCATGCGTACCCGACAGCACCGCATCGACGATCTGCAATTGCGATTGCTCATTCAGGCGCTGCGTCGCGAGACCTGCGCCGGCTCGCACGACGCCTGATTGGCCAGCGTGTTCGAGTGCACGCACCACCGTCGTACCGACCGCAATCACGCGTTGTGAGCGACCTACATGGATGTAGGGAGTGCCGAGCTGTGTAGGGAACACCGCCGGCCGACCTACATGGATGTAGGAAGTGCCGAGCTGTGTCGGGAACACAGCCGACCGACCGCGAGCGCGATTGATCGCGGCCGCGGTGGCCGGTGGAATCAGATAGGACTCATCGAACGGCAGTCGCGCGTCCAGTGCGGGATCGCCGGTCGATGAAATACCTGCGGCGTGTGTGAGCGTGGTGAACAGCACGCCTTTCGCACGCAGCTGTTCGAGCATGCGCCAGTCAAGCGCAAAGCCCGCCGAGGGAGTTTCGTAAGCCACCGGCGGGCCGGCGATAGCAGTCCACACGTCCCACAGTGCGACCGGTGCAGGAACATGGGCGTACTGGATCGGGCGACCATGCAGCGCGAGACCCTGCCAGATTTGTGCAGTGGTCGCAGCGAAGCGCAGCAAGATCAGTCGCGGATGTCCGAGCAACGCGACGACGATTGCATTGAGCGTTCCGAGCAGCAATCGATCGCCCGCTCGTAGCGGCGGCGGGGCAGGACGGTCCTCGGTGCGCGTACGATGATCCCCCGCGCCGAAAACGACGGCGGTGAATTCCGTGACCGCCATGGTTGCGAGTGTCTGACGACCCGCCAGCCGCACTTCAATGGCGGCGCCACTGGCTTCATGGGTGCCGTGCAGGCTGGCTGGCAACGTCGCTGCATCATTGGCGACCACGACATCGCCTTGGCTCAGTAAATCGGTAAACCCGGCGCGCCGCAGATGTCGAATGCGCCCCATGCTATCGATGTGCAGGAGCTTCGCTTCCCTGCGCCGCCGCGGTTGCGATGCGGCGATCATGAAACCCGCCGCGTGATGATCGAATTCACCGGCGGCAGCAGGTCCCGGATCGTCGCGATGATTTCCTGCGCCACCTCACGCGGCTGTTTGAGCGCTGAGCGATCCGCGTCCGGCGAGGCCGCCGCATGCATGGGCGTGTCCATGTCGCCCGGATCCAGCGCCAGGAAACGCACGCCCTGCACCGCCAGCTCCTCGTTCCAGATACGCGACATGTGTGCGAGTGCAGCCTTGCTCGCACCGTATGCGCCCCAGGTCGGGTAAGCATTGACGGCCGCATCGCTCGACACGTTCAGCACCAGCGCACCGCGGCCTTCGCGCGCCGCCGATGCCAGCGCACCAAGCAACGCCTTGGTCAGTCGAAACGGTCCCAGCACGTTGACCTGCAAAGCGCGTTCGAAATCCTCGCATTCGGTATCGCCCAGTAACGCGAGCGGCACCGGGCCGAGATCGGACGCGTTGTTGATCAGCACATCCAGCCCGCCAAGTCGGCCCAGCAGCTGCAATGCGATGCGATGAATATCGGTCTTGCGAGCCATGTCACCGACAATGCCGTGGCTGCCCGGATGCTCGCGCTCAACGACGGCGACACGTTCAGCGTGTCGGGCAACGAATGCCACCTGCGCTCCATCGGCGCTCAGCGCATCGACCAGCGCCAGACCCAGTCCCGACGTGCCCCCGGTAATCGCGATACGCAGGCCCGGGGATGATCCTGTAGTGATTTGCGATAGATGCTGCATTTGTGATCTCCTGTGACTTGCAGCGATCATAAGTATCCCGCAACGCGCATCCGCCGCGTTGTCCAACGCAATGACAAAAGGTTGAGACGATGGACGACCCGCAACTCGTCGCGAGTCACTTGTCGCGCAATCTGGTGGCATTGCGGCAGGTACGCACATTGACACAGGATGGGCTGGCGAAATCTGCCGGCGTGCCGCGCTCGACCATCGCCAATCTGGAATCAGGGACCGGCAATCCGTCGCTGACCGTATTGATCAAGGTCGCCAACGCGCTCGGTGTGCCGGTCGATGAATTGCTCGCTGCGCCGCATGCCCGCATCCGCAAATGGTCCAGCACCGAAATTGCACGACAGACCAACGGTAGCGGCGTCACGATGCGTTCGCTGATTCCCGAACGCATTGCCGATGAATTGCTCAACATCATGGATTTCGAGCCCGGCGCCAGCATGCGCGGCTCGCCGCATTTGCCTGGGACTCGCGAATATTTCACCTGTCTCGCCGGGCGCGTCGTGATCTTCGTCGCCGGTGAAAAATTCGAACTGGCGCCGGGAGACGTGCTCGCCTTTCCCGGCAATGTCGCGCACTCGTACAAGAATCCCGGCAGCAGCGCGGCACACGGCATTTCTGCCGTCATTTTCGCGAGTGCGGGTGTGTGACGCCTGCGAGTAGCCCCCTCCTCAGCGATCCGCATCGTCCTTATCTTCAGCATCGTCCGAGTCGTCATCGGCTTCATCGCCGCAATCGGCGCCCAGCCAGCGCCCGCTCAGATTCGCCTTGTACGTCAGTGCGTCAGCGCCTTCACCCATGCTGATATCCATCACGCCGATCATAGTTTCAGGGGTCGGGGTCGTGATGCGGATGAAGCCCGCACCTTTCGGTTCGCCGCTGCAGACCAGACGGACTTCCTGCGATGTCCGGGTAGTGCGCACGATGGATTGCTTGCAGTTCTCGCTGGCGCCGTGGAACGGGTTCTCGATGTCCTTCTGCGTGATGCAGCTACGATCGACATCCTGCTTCTCTCGCTTCGATGCCGCTTTGAAGTCGGCTTCCATTTTCGCGCGTTGCGCGGGCGTCAGTTTTGCTGCCAGTTCCTTCGGTAGCTGCGGCGTCCCGCTCATCCGCGACGTCGACGTCACTTCCCATAGGCCGGTCTTGATATTGAGCGTCTCAGCCGATGAGGCCATGGTGGACAGGCACAGGCCGACACCCAGCACGGCAGCACGGAACAAGGAATTTGAAGTCATGACCGTCTCCGGGAAAGTTCTGTTGCTGACAGAGTATCCACTTGCTGCGCACCGCGGCAACGAGCGACTTTGTTCGCCGCGGAGAGCAGATACGCATACGCCTTAAAAAATGGTGCTGACTTGGTTGCGAGCGCCCAGTTGCTGCCACCAATTAGGGCCTGGGGCGTGGGGCCTGGGCAGGAAACGGATCGGCATACGCCGTGACGCATGCAATTCAAGTCTCCTACCCATGCCCCATGCCCCAGGCCCGGGTCCTTGCGCCAGAGCAGTCGGTTGAGTGAGTCGCGGGGGGCAATCATCTCCAACAGAGCGGCATTTACCTTGAGAGTCCTCCGGAACGCAGCCACCGGTTGGCGCGTTCCGGCAATTCAGCTGCGCAGATGATCCGGCAGCAGGCTAGGTGTCGATTCTATCCGTCCGTACCCCACCACGGGCTCCCGAGGATTCATGGCCACCAGGAAACTGTCGACCTATCGCGCCAAGCGCGATTTCACCCGAACGGCCGAACCCAGCGGTCGACAGGCCGTCAAGTCATCGAAGCGCCTGCGTTTCGTCATTCAGAAGCACGCAGCAACGCGTTTGCACTTCGACCTGCGACTGGAACTAGGTGGCGTATTCAAGTCCTGGGCGGTCACTCGCGGACCGTCGCTCGACCCGCAGGACAAGCGGCTCGCAGTGGAGGTCGAGGATCACCCGCTGGACTACGGCGACTTCGAAGGCATTATCCCCAAGGGACAGTATGGTGGCGGCACGGTCCAGCTCTGGGATCGTGGCTACTGGACGCCGCAGGGCGAGGTCTCGCCCGAGGCGCAGTTAAAGAAAGGCGAGTTGAAGTTCACACTCGATGGCGAACGATTGCACGGCAGTTATGTGCTCGTCCGTATGAAAGCCGATCGCTATGGCGGCAAGCGTACCCACTGGCTGCTCATCAAGCATCGCGATGAGTTTGCCAAGGCCAACGGCGCCACCGATGCGCTGCTGGCCGAAGACCGCTCGGTTGCCTCGGGACGCAGCATGAACGACATCGCGGTCGGCAAAGGCAGACGCCCGCAACCCTTCATGCTGTCGGGCCAGGCGGCGACTGCCGATGCGGTATGGCAATCGAAGCCCAGCGTTGCGCGAGCTCATGCCCGATCTCATGCCCCATCTCATGCCACTGCTGCACGGGAATCGAGTACTGCACAGCACACCACTCGCAAAACCGCCGCGCGCACGGCAAGTACTGCCGGCAATACCGCCAAGACCGCTCGCAGCCGCTCGACAGCGTCGCCACCGGAATTCATCGCGCCGCAATTGTGTAAACCGGTCGAACGACCGCCCAATGCCGGCGATTGGGCGCATGAAGTGAAGTTCGACGGCTACCGTATGCAGTTGCGTGTCGCACGCGGCAAGACAACGCTCAAGACCCGCAAAGGATTGGACTGGAGCCGAAAATTCCAGGAGATCCGCGCACTCGCCGCCGACTTTCCCGATGCCCTCATCGACGGCGAGGTTGTCGCTCTGGATGACCACGGCTCACCGGACTTCGGAGCCTTGCAAGCCGCCTTGTCCGAGGGCACCACGGACAATTTGATTTTTTTTGCCTTCGACCTGCTGTTCGCCAATGGCGAAGACCTGCGTTCCCTGCCCTTGCGCGAGCGCAAATCGCTGCTGCAGACCTTGCTCGCGGGACAAGACCTCGGCAGGAAAGAACTGATCCGCTACGTCGATCATGTGGAGAACGCGGGCGATGCCGTGCTGGAGTCTGCCCGGCGCATGAACCTCGAAGGCATTATTTCCAAGCGGCTCGATGCACCCTATCGCTCGGGTCGCGGCGGCGACTGGGTCAAAGCGAAATGTCGCGCCGGCCATGAAGTCGTCATCGGCGGCTGGACGCAACAATCCGGACAGCTGCGCTCACTGCTGGTCGGCGTCCATCGCGGCAAGCATCTGGCCTATGTCGGCCGCGTCGGCACCGGCTTTGGCCGCGACCAGGCCGCTCGCCTGACACCGCGCCTGCAGGCCGTGGCGAGCGACGCGAACCCCTTCGGCGGCGAGAACGCTCCCCGCCGTGAGCGCGGCATTCGCTGGGTGAAGCCGGAACTCGTCGCGGAGATCGAATTCGCCGGCTGGACCAGCGACGGCAATGTCCGGCAGGCCGCCTTCAAAGGCCTGCGTGAAGACAAATCCGCCGCTGAAGTCACCGCCGAGATGCCTGCCTCAGCCGCCCACATCGAGGTGGTAAAACCGGTCGCGAAGCGAGCCACCGCCAAGCATTCGTCGCGCGCCAAGGTAACGGCGTCGAGCCCAGACTCGACAAGGCATTCCAGCCGTGCAGCGAGCGGTCCGGGAGAGGTCATGGGCGTGGTGATTTCCAACCCCGGCAAAGTCATGTGGCCAAAAGACGCTGGGCATGATGCGATCACCAAGCTCGATCTGGCGCATTATTTCGCGGCAGTCGGCGACTGGTTGCTGCCGCATATCAAGGGCCGACCCTGCTCTATCCTGCGCGCACCCGACGGCATCGGCGGCCAGCAGTTCTTCCAGCGTCACGCCATGCCGGGCACTTCCAAGCTGATCACGCTCACGAAAGTGTCCGGCGATCGCAAGCCGTATCTGCAGATCGACCGCATCGAAGGGCTGGTCGCGGTTGCGCAGACTGCAGCCATCGAATTGCATCCGTGGAATTGTCAACCGAATCGACCGGAGGTGCCGGGGCGACTGGTATTCGATCTGGACCCTGCGCCCGAATTGGGATTCGACGCGGTCATCGCCGCCGCGAAAGAAATTCGCGAGCGACTGGAGGCACTCGGTCTGATCACATTCTGCAAGACGACCGGTGGCAAGGGCCTGCATGTCGTCACGCCGCTGGCGGCCATGAGCAGGAGCAAGCTCGACTGGCCGCAAGCGAAGGCGTTCGCGCAGGCAGTGTGTACGCAGATGGCCGAGGACAGTCCGGATCGATATGTCGTCAACATGTCGAAGAAAGTACGCACAGGGAAAATCTTTCTCGATTATCTGCGCAACGACCGCACGTCCACAGCGGTCGCGCCGTTTTCACCCCGCGTGCGAGCTGGCGCTACGGTGTCGATGCCGCTGTCCTGGAACCAGGTGCGCAACGATCTGGACCCGACGCGTTACACCCTGCTCACGCTTCCGCCGTTGGCAAAGAGCAAGGCCTGGGCGGAGTACTTCGACAGCGAGCG
>JAIBJL010000492.1 GCA_020029545.1 Gammaproteobacteria bacterium | reverse complement strand
TGCAGGCGCTCGTTGCGTTCTGCTGATGCCTTGGCTTCCAGCGATTCGCGTTCCAGTCGCGCCGCCCTTGTCCGGTCGCCTTCGATGAGGCGCAACTGGATGCCGCGCTCGTTCAATACTTCGGTGTCCTGGCCCTGGCAGGCCGGCGGCATACTGTCACCGTAAAGCGTCTGGCCGCCCGCACTGCGGCAGCGGAAGAACGCTTCGCGCGGCTTGGCCGACGTTTGCGCCAACGCCGAGGCGCTGAGCAGCAAAGCAGATAGGTAGAGCGACAAGGTCAGAGTCCGAGGCATGGACGAGCGCTTACGATTTGTGGTTCCCTTAAGACAGCGGCGGCATTGTGCAGCAGGCGATCGGTACCGGCCAGCGACCAAGCTCACGCAATTGCCCCTGAAAACGAGCGCACAGCCACAGTTTCCCCCAAGATGCTGCCCCCTGGCGACGAAACAGGTTGCTGGCGGACTGCAGCGTCGTCAGGCGCCGACGCCGTACCTCTGTCGATAGCTCTGCAATGAGGCGAGCTGCGTAGCATCGCCGACGGCTCGCAGATGCTCGATCAGATCGGCGAGTTTGATGATGCTGGTCACCGGCAGCCCCAGGGTCTGCTCGACTTCCTGGACCGCGGACTGCGCTGTCTGGCCGCGTTCCTGCCGGTCCAGAGCGATGATGACACCCACTGGCGTGGCGCCAGCCGCGCGAATCAGGTCGACCGACTCGCGGATCGCCGTACCCGCGGTGATGACATCGTCGATGATCAGCACGCGGCCGCGCAGCGGCGCACCGACAATATTGCCACCCTCGCCATGGTCCTTCGCCTCTTTGCGATTGAACGACCAGGGTAGACTGCGCCCGTGGTGATCGGCCAATGCGACCGCGGTCGTCGCCACCAGCGGAATACCCTTATATGCCGGCCCGAACAGCACATCGCACGGCAGATCGGCACGCTGAATCGTCGCCGCATAGGCACGCCCCAGTTCCGCCAGCGCACGGCCGGAATTGAACAACCCGGCGTTGAAGAAATACGGACTGGTGCGGCCGGACTTGAGCTTGAACTCGCCGAAACGCATTCTCGTTAAATAGCCCCCATTGAATTGGACCAGGGCTATTCGCCTCCAACGATCGAAAAACTGTCCTCCATCTGCCACGCGCCTCGCTACGATCACTTAAGTCCGGCAGGCTGCTGGCTGCCGCTTCTATAATCCGCCCCCTGCAACTCATCATGCTTCAAAAGGCGACTCGCGCCCGAGGCGTCACTGTGGATGAACCCTCTTGAATTCCGATTCGCACTTACACCCCACCGACTGGCGTCGGCGTGTGCCCGTCTCCTTGCGCCCATACACGGAGTCGGCGCCGCTCGCTGCGCTGTTTCTCGGCGTCTCGTCGGGCGCACCGTTCGCCCTGATTGCCGCGACGCTGACAACACGCCTTGCTCAAGACGGCATCAATAAACGTGCGGTGACCGCTTTCGCATTGGCCATTCTGGTCTACAACCTCAAATGGCTCTGGGCTTGGGTGCTGGATGGCGTGCGGCTACCCATCATCGGTCGGTTGGGGAAACGCGTGTCGTGGCTACTGTTTTCGGGGGCGCTAACGATCGCGGCTATCGTGAATCTGGCACTGGTAGATCCCAAGACCAGCCTGATGGCAACCGCGCAGGCAGCAATTCTGGTGGCAATTGCTGGCGCAACTTACGACATCGTCATCGATGCTTATCGCATTGAGGCACTGGCGCCGCGCCAACTCGGCGTGGGTTCGGGCATGTCGCAATATGGCTGGCGCATCGGCTCGGTCGCGGCGGGTGCACTCGCCCTCGTCGTCGCTGCACGCTTTGGCTGGCAGGCGGCTTACATCGCCTGTTCCGCGTTTGCGTTGCCGGCGATGCTGGTCGGACTGATTTTCGGTGAGCCGGCACGGCATCGCGAGCCGGCGGCGCGCAAAAGCGTGACTGCCGTTGCGCAATCGGTCGTGGCACCGCTGCTGGAATTCTTCCGGCGCCGTGGCGCCTTCCTGGTACTGCTCTTTGTGTTGCTGCACAAGATCGGCGACACACTCTCCCAGTTGACGATGCGACTGCTGTTCAACGAACTGAAATTCACCAACGACGAGATTGCCATCTTCGATGTGGGTTTCGGCTTCTGGGCCTATCTCGCCGGTATTTTCATCGGTGGCCTTCTTTACGAACGCCTGGGAATGAAGCGCTCGGTGCTGCTGAGTCTGTGGCTCATGGCGGTATCGAATCTGAGCTTTGCCGGGCTCGCAGCGGCCGGGCATTCCAATTGGGTGATGGCTGGGTCCATCGGTTTCGAGAACCTGACCAGCGGTATCGGCGGCGTGACGGTCGTCGCTTATCTATCCGCACTATGCGATCTGCGCTACACCGCAACCCAGTACGCGCTGCTATCGGCTGCAGCGAGTAGCGTTGGTCGCATTTTCACCGGCACCACCGCCGGCATACTGATCGAAAAGATGGGATACGTGAATTTCTATCTGCTCACTACCGTACTCGCGCTACCCGGCGTTCTGTTGTTCTGGCTCATGAGTCGATCGGGTCTCATCGATGCATCGGTCGGCACAGCGGCCGATATCGAGCCGGCCGCCGCGGTAAAGACGCGCTGATCGCTTTGCAGTACCGATGAGCAGTCCGCGACGGATCTGTGGCTTGAGTGAACTTTCCGATCCCGGCTCGCGCGCCTTTACCGCGGGCAGCGGCGACTGGCCGCTGCGCGGATTCGTTGTCCGCCGTGGCGTTGAAGTCTTTGGCTATGTGAATCGATGTCCGCATGCGGGACATCCACTGAACTGGCAGCCGGATCAATTCCTGACCAGCACTCGCACCTTGATCCTGTGTTGTTCGCACGGGGCACAATTCATGATCGATACCGGCCATTGTGTCGCTGGTCCGTGCGTCGGCAGTGAATTGACGCGCATCGCGGTGCGGGTTGTCGATGGGGAAGTCAGGCTCGAAGAAGATCCTGAGCTGCTCGCCGCGCGTCATGCCTGACGTGTCGCTGCGACCTACATGGATGTAGGGAGTGCCGAGCTGTGTCGGGAACACAGCCGGCCGACTTCACTTTCACATTAGAGCGCCATGCGCGGCGCAGGCCACTCCGAGTAGCCCGATGCCTCGCTGCGATCGAGGCTGACCAGTGCTTCGGTCCACACCGTCCCGGTGCTGTTGATATCGCGCTCGGATTCGTAATCCTCGGGCTCGACGTCGACAGAACCGGTCCAGTCCTCCGGCGGCAGCGTCTGTGCGAACTCCTGCTCATTCCAGGATTCGAGATCGAACTCTTCGACCGTGCCATCGAAGTGCTGCACTTCGATGGTGCCCTCATCGGGATCGATGGCCACAACTTCGAGCAGCGTGCCATCGAGACGGCGATACCAATCGCCTACGACCGGATCTGGCGAGGTCATGCGTGATCTCCGTACAGATATCGAATCGACACGCGCTATTGCGTGCACATTCCTTCGCAGCCAGCAATGTTGAATTGCTTGATGATGTTTTAGTCCTGTGCGCGCAGGGATTCAAGCACTAATTTTCCTGCACAGCACCATCCGCTGCAGTTATCCGCGTTTCGTGACTCGGATGTCACATCATGGCGACGCATGTCGAAGAGGGTGGCACGCGCTTCGATGCGTGCAGAAGCAGCTCATCGATGCGTCATCGCTACGATGGGACTTTGGCATAGGCCAAGTCCCACACACCGTGACCGAGACGTTGACCGCGGCGTTCGAATCGCGTCAGCACTCGCGAAGCTTCGCGTGGCATGAAGCCATCGCCACTCGACAAGTTGCGGAATAGCGGTGAAGCATCGAGCACTGCGCGCATGTGCTGAGCGTAATGTTCCCAGTCGGTCGCCAGTCGCAGCACGCCGCCGGGTAACAGAACTCCTGCGAGCAACCGTGCGAATTCTGGCTGAATCAAGCGGCGCTTGTGATGCCGCTTTTTCGGCCAAGGATCGGGAAAAAATACATGAATCAGATCGATCGATGCCGGCGCGATGCGCTCGCGCAGCACTTCGACCGCATCCTGTGCCACCACTCGCACATTCGTGAGCGCGGCTTCTTTGACGCCCAGGAGCAGATGTCCCACACCCGGCGGATGCACTTCGATACCCAGACAATTCATCTCCGGATGCTGGCGTGCGAACGCCAGCAAGGCTTCGCCAGCGCCGAAACCAATCTCGATCATGCGGGGGGCGGAGCGGCCGAACACACGGTCGAAATCGATTCGCGAGTCGCGGGGACCGCTCGATGGACGCGACAAGTCTTCAGATAAGTCTTCCGTCGAGGGGATGCCGTAGATCGGGAACAGTTCGCTTAATCCGCGTTGCTGACCGGCCGTCGCGCGCCCGGCGCGAATGACAAAACTGCGTATCGATCGGCGCGCGCCTGGCGGGCTATTCTTATCGGCTTCGTTCACGTCATGAGGGTCGCAGAGTGCAGGGCGCAGGATGATAGCAGGCGCCGTGCCTTCCGACGGGCGGCGCTGGCCATGGTCACCGCCGGTCTG
>JAIBJL010000172.1 GCA_020029545.1 Gammaproteobacteria bacterium | reverse complement strand
GTCGATCGCAACGCTGTATCCGCTGTTCTTCCATGTTGCCGATCAGCCGCAGGCGGAAGCCGTCGCACTGGCCGTGCGACAGAACCTGCTCAAGGCGAACGGAGTGGCGACCACGCGTATCGATACCGGCCAGCAATGGGATGCGCCGAATGGCTGGGCGCCGTTGCAATGGATCGCGATCGACGGTCTGCGCAAGTACGGCCAGGACACCCTGGCGGCGACGATCGCGCAGCGCTGGGTTGTGAAGAACCTGAGGGTGTATCGGGCGACGGGCAAGCTGGTCGAAAAGTACGATGTCACGACGGACAACGCGGCCGGCGGCGGCGAATATCCGCTGCAGGATGGCTTCGGCTGGACCAACGGCGTGCTGCGCAGATTGCTGGCGGACTATCCGGCGTTGCTGCAATAACCGCGCGCTCGCGAAGCCTGCGATCATCGACTCTCAGTGCTTCGCCCCTTTAGCCGAGTCGCCGGGGCCCATCATGAGGCGATCGGTCCACGCGATGCCGATGGCGGAGAGGATGAAGACCGTGTGAATGATCGTCTGCCACATCACGCCTTCGGCGGTGAGCGTCGAGCAGTCGGCCTTGGTCGAGTGTTCCGCAGCTTCGGCGAATGCCTGCACGACTTCAGCCGGACAACGCGGCAGCCCACCGAGCGTTCCGGCCGCAATAAACGTCTTCAGCAGATGAATCGAGCTGATGCCGATGATCGCCATCGCAAGCTTGACCTTGAGCACCGAGGCGTTCACATGACTCAGCCACTCCGGCTGGTCCGGGTGTCCTTCCAGGCGCAGGCGCGATACGAAGGTCTCGTAACCGCCGACGATGACCATCATGAGCAGATTCGAAATCATCACCACATCGATCAGTCCCAGCACGATGAGCATCATTTCCTGCTCGCCCAGACTGGTGGCACCCAGGATCAGGTGCCACAGTTCCGTGAGGAACAGCACCACGTAAACGCCCTGCGCGACAATCAAGCCGAGATACAACGGCAGTTGTAGCCAGCGCGAACTGAAAATCAGCAGCGGTAGGGCGCCGAGTCGAACCTGTTGTGGGGAGGAGGGGTACTCAGATTGCATTCGAAGCGCCTGTGTTACTTACGATGAGTTGCGTGCGATGATCTGCGATCAGTAGCTGCCATAATCAATTGCAGCGGCGCTGCCCAACGACCGGCACGCGGCGGAATCGTTCCTGCCGGGTCGTCAGCACAGCGGCCTGCTTCATGGGGAGGACCGGATTATAAACAAGTGCTGCGATACGGGAATGAGCGATCGGCCGGAGTCCATGGCAGCTGTGCAGTGGTGGGTCTATCTGCTGCTATGCCGGGACGGTCGCACTTACGCGGGCATTGCCACGGATGTAGCACGACGGTTTCGTTTACATCAGGCGGGCAAAGGTGCGAAGTTCACGCGCGCCAATCGTCCGGTGGCGATTCTTGGTGTGCAGGCTTGCGCGGACAGATCGATGGCGCTGCGTGCCGAGCATGCGCTGAAGCAGATGACGCCCGCCGGCAAACTCGCGTGGGCGCAGTCCGCCGCGCAGGTCAGCGCTAATCCGGAAAGCGCTAGGCCGGAAAGCGTAGACACCGCGGGATGAAGATCGTCGCCACAATTCCTTGTGATCAAGTTCGATCTCAACGGCCCTCGTAACCTCGCTCGCCACGCGTCGGTCTTTCGGTGCCAGTTGCCCGGTCAATGGTCGCGAGCGGTGTGACCCTCTCTGTCGGTTCGCGCCGACATGAGGGCGCTGATCGCACGGTCGGCAGACAACCATGCCCGCAGCATCCCGCTGCACAAACCGTGAGCCTGTCATACGAAGCAGACCCTCCGCTTGCTGCGGTCCACTGTGGTGCGCGCTTCGCGACCACGCTTTACGACATAGGGGCATAAAGTGCGTCGGCGTTGCGGTTTCTGCGGAAGATGTCTGTACCAGCCAACGGGTACATTTGCCAATTCATTTCGTCCGGGAACTTGGGCGGCGTGCGACCAATTGCTTTTATCCCTATCCACGATGCAGGAGTTCCCATGAAGGCAGCAAATTCAATTCATCCAAATTCAATTCGCCCAGGGCGCACAGTCGCTCTCACGATGGCGGGTGCGCTGATACTTTCACCCTTGGCAAATGCGCAGAGCGCCGCCGACGAGCGGGCGGCTCCCCCGCGGGCGCTGCAACCCGATGCAACGGCACCCGCTGCCGCAGTGGAGGACAAGAAGATCGACCAATTCGCCGACGCCTATATCGCGGTTCAGCAGATTCGATCGCAGGCAACTCAGCAGTTGAGTGCCACCACCGATGAGCAGAAGGCCCAAGAAGTCAAAGAGAATGCAGAATCGCAGATGATTCAGGCAGTGCAGCGCACCGGTTTGCAAATCGAAGAATTCAATCAGATCGTGCAGGCAATGGCTTCAGATGCTTCGCTGCGTGACAAGGTGAGCGGTCGCATCGACGAGCGCAAGCGCACTACCTGACAGTCGACTTGACCATGCCGGCGTAACGGTGCGGCGCGTGCGCTGCACCGGTCGCACTGCCGAATCTCCTCTTTTGATTCGAGCTCATGTGATCCGTCCGCATGGCACTCGCTGACGAACAGCGGCACGCTGCCGGTTCTGCCATGAATCGGAGAGGCCGTCGGGGCTGCGCTTATGCACTATAATGAGACTTGCCTTGGCTTCGCATTCACTATGGCGGTCAGGAATAGTTCGTGACTCCCAGACTGGCTTTGCTACGAGATCTGTTGGCGCTGCTGCTGGGCTGCGCGATCATTTTTATCATCGACATCCAGATGCCGGTCGGCTTGGGCGCCAGCGTCGCCTATCCGGGTGTGGTGCTGTTTGCATGCCGAGAACAGCATGCTCGTCTGGCCATATTGATCGCTGGTGTCGCGACGGTTCTCACACTACTGGCGCTTTTCGTCGACGGGCAATTGACGCCCGCAATGTCGGACGCATTCCTGACCGGCGTATTTTCTATCGTGGTCACCTGGATGGTCGTGCTGCTGGGCTACAGGATGCCACCGTCTCAGCAGTCGCTACCGCCGGTGCGTGCGCCCGCTGCCGTTGCGACCGTCGATACGATTGCGCAGATCGAGTCGCAGGCGAATATCGTTCGTCTCACTGAAGTACAGCGTGCGCTGCTGGATCGCCTGAATCTGGCCACTCAAACCGCTGGGATTGCCATTTGGGATCGTAACCTCATCACCGGCGAGTTGCAGGCCGATGACAGCCTGGCACGACTTTGCGGCATGCGCTCGGACTTGTCAGGTTTCGAATCCGTGCTGGATTCGATCCATCCCGACGATCGGGAAAGTGTGGAGAAGTCCCGGGACGCCGCAATTCAGGACCCGCGACATGAAAACATACTGGCAATGCGTCATCGCATCGTGCGGCAGACCGACGGCGAAGTGCGCTATCTGCAGACTCATCGGCGCATCATTCGCGATGGTGCGGGCAAAGCGGTGCGCATTATCGGCGTGGCATGGGATGTCACCGGCGAGGTCGAGCATGCCGAGCAACTGCGCTTGCAGGCCGAACATGAACGTGAACTGCTCACGCGCTTAAGCGTCGCCACCCAGGCCGCGCGACTGTCGACCTGGGAAATCGATCTGCGCGCCCGGCACTACCTGTGGGGCCTGAATTTCCCACAGGGATTTGGCCTGGAGGATCTCCCGCTTGAGGCGCTGTACGAGGCCGCGCGCGCGCGGGTGATCGAACCTGATCACGCGCGTCATGAGCAGCTCATGCGCGACGCCATCAGCAGCGGTCGTGACGAGTACGAATGGAAATTCCGGATGCGGCGCCTCGATGGCGAAGCGCGTCACATGCATTCGTATGTGCGCATCATCCGCAATGCGCAGGGGGAAGCAGTGCGGGCCGTCGGCGCGACGCGAGATATTACCGAAGACGTACGCATCAACGCCTTGCTGGAGCGACAAGCCGAACAGGAGCGCGTACTGACGTATCGACTGGGTATGGCCACGAATGCGGCCGGTATCGTTTCCTGGGAAGTGGACATTCCGGCGCGCATTCTGGAATGGTGGGAACATCGCGATCGCAATCTTGCCGACGTGGCGCCGCGCTCTATGCCCCTCGACCGGTTCGCGCGCCGGGTGCATCCGGAAGATCGCGGATTGCTGGATCGGTCGATCGAAGCGGCGCGGGTTGCCGGCGTCGATGTGATTTCCTACCGCTTGCGTCGGCTTGACCGGCAAGGTCGGTATCGGCATGAGCAGAGTCATGCGCGTCTGATTTTTGCGCCGGATGGCCGGCCGTTGCGCGCCCTGGGTGTGTCATGGGACATGACGGAAGAAGTTGAGGCCACTGAGGCCGCGCAGGCCGCCAGTCGTGCCAAGAGCGAGTTGCTGGCGAACGTCAGTCACGAAATTCGCACGCCGATGAATGGGATTATGGGGATGGCCCGACTCCTCATGGAGGGTCCGCTCAATGAGGCACAACGTGACTTCGCGCGAACCATCTATGACAGCGCGACTGCATTGCTGAGTGTCATCAACGACATTCTGGACTTCTCCAAGATCGAAGCCGGGCGCATGCAGATCGAATGTGTACCGATGGATCTACGACATACCGTCTCGGATGTTGCTGCGACCATGTCGATTCAGGCACAGGAGCGGGGACTGTCGCTGCGCGTAGAGACGACGCTCGATGTGCCGCAACGCGTTTCCGGCGATCCGCAGCGCATTCGCCAATGTCTCATCAATCTGGTGGGCAACGCGATCAAGTTCACCGTGCAGGGCGAAGTCGTTATCGGCCTGAGTACCGCGGGTCAGTCGGGCGAGTTGACGCGCTTCAGCGTACGGGATACCGGTATCGGCATCGACGCCGCGGTTCAGAAAACACTGTTCGAGCCGTTTGTGCAGGCCGACACGTCCACGACACGCTCTTTCGGCGGCACCGGCCTGGGCCTGTCGATCGTCAAGCGCTTTGTCGAAATGATGGGTGGCAGCATCGGCGTAGAGAGCGAGCTGGGCAAGGGGTCTACATTTTGGTTCGAACTGCCGCTGCCGGAGGTCGCCGCAGACGACCCTCGTGCACCAGCGGGCGAGGTGGGCGTGGCAAAGCCGCAGTTCGCCAGTCTGATGCAGCAGTTCGCGGGCCGCGTCATGGTCGTCGAAGACAATTCAGTCAATCAGAAAGTCGCGCGTCAGATCCTCGAGCGGCTCGGCTGTGAGGTGATTCTTGCCGAGAATGGTGCGGATGCGGTGTCGTTGCTGTCGACCACGCCGGTACGACTGGTGTTCATGGATCTGCAGATGCCGGTGATGGATGGTATTACCGCGACCCGGCGCATTCGCGAGCTGGAAGCCGGAACCCACCGCGTGCCGATCGTGGCGTTGACAGCGAACGCCATGACAGGCGAATTCGAAAAGTGCATTGCAGCCGGCATGGATGCATTCCTCACCAAGCCGCTCGATATCGACCGGCTTCGTGAGGTACTCAACAACTTTGGGCTGGGGACGGAGGCGGTGGAGGGGGGCGTTGCGGAATCCATGGGAGCCGAACCCATCGGGATAGCCGTGGCTGCGTCGTCGCCGGTGAATCTGCCGCTGTTGAATGAGCTGACCGATGGGGACGTCGACTTCGCGAACGAGTTGCTCGCGACGTTTCGCGAGAGCGTGGCGAGCAGTCTCAAAGAAATCGCCGAGCACGCAGCGAGCAATGAGCGGGTACCGTTGGCACGCGCCGCGCACCGCCTCAAAGGAGCTGCCGCAAACTTTCATGCCGAGAGCATCGCGGAACTCGCCGGGGTGCTGGAAGCTGCAGCCGTCGACGCGACGATGGAAGAGATCATGGGACATGTGGCGGCGCTGCAAGCGCAGACAGTGCAGACCATGGAGTTTCTGCGCACCCTGGGGCGGGACGGATTTCGTTCGACAGCGGCGTGAGTCTTGCAATGCATGCGCGGCAATGACCGCCGATCGTTATCGTTGACACGGGTGCTTGTCAGGGACATCACTTGCTGTCGAGCGCCGTATTCACTGGATCGACGCGCGGATCGACCAGCCAGCCCCGGGAGGGGTGCCAGCCGGTCAGTTCCTGTCAGTACACGTCGCGACGATACCGGCCTGCAGCGGCCAGACTCTCAAGTGCGGCCGCGCCAAGGATCTGTTGCAAGGCAGCGTCGACGCCGGGCGCCATGCCTTCAAGGCTGCCGCACACGTACACCGCGCCGCTGTCGAGCCACTCGCGTACCAGTTCGGCTCGCTCCAGCAATCGATGCTGAACGTAGCGACGCTCGGGCTGATCGCGCGAGAACACCACGTCCAGTTGTTCGATGAAGCCAGCGCGCTGCCAGCGTTCGATCTCATCGCGATAGAAGTAGTCGCAGGTGGCGTTGCGCTCGCCGAACAGAAGCCAATTGCGACGCTGACCGGCGGCGACGCGCGATTTGAGGATCGCGCGCAAGCCGGCGAGGCCGGTGCCACTGCCGATAAGCAGCAGGGGCACAGCGTCAGTGGGAGGATGGAAGTTGGAATTGCCGCGGATGCGCAGGGCCACTTCGCTATCGAGCGGTGCGTCGCGCGTCAGCCAGCCACTGCCGAGGCCGGCTGCGCCGTCCGGACGGCGCATTTCCCGCACCAGCAACTCAATGGCCCCATCCTCCGGAAGGGACGCAATGGAGTACTCGCGATGCGGCAATGCCGCGTTGCCATGCGCTTCCCAGGTGGAATTGCGCGGGTCGATTTCGGCAATGTCGCCCGCCGTCCAGGTCCTTGCGGCGTCGAGCGGTTGCAGGGCGATGTGAAAACACGGGCCACCCGCACTGCCTTCGTTCAGCAGTCGTCGCTGTGTCAATCGCCAGCGCTCGTAGCGAGGCGTCTCCCAGTCGGGCAGATCCGGCTCGCCGGTCAATACACCCAGTTGATGTTGCCAGTGGCGCAGCGCGGCCGCATCGCCGTTGTCCACCTCAACGACATCGAACAGCGGGTGCGCGCCCTGGTGTCTGAGCCAGGTATCGAGTCGATGGCCGAATGCGCAGAAGTTGTCGTACTCACGGTCGCCCAGCGCGAGGATGGCGTAGCGCAGGTTCGCAAGCGTGACGCTGTGACCGAGTACGGTCCGCACGAATCCGGCGGCAGGATCGGGCGCATCGCCTTCGCCGGTCGTGCTCACCACGAATAAGATCCGTTGGGACCGTTGCAGCGTGTCCAAGCCGACAGCACGCAGTGAAAGCAATGCGGTGGCATGTCCTGCGGACTGCAACGAGGCAAATGTCTGTTCGGCAAGCTGTTGGGCGAAGCCGGTCTGACTCGCGTACACGACCTGCGTGGTCGCGGTCGTTGGTTGCGCCGCCGCCGCAAGCTTCGTGGACTGCCAATGGCTGCGCACAGTGAGTGCGCAGAAAGCGAGATAGGCGATCGCCACACAGGCCGCGGCCAGGATGCGTGCATCGCCGGCCAGCAACCCTAGGCTCGGCATGAGTAATTCCAACTACGATGTCACGCGATCGACGCCGGCAGGCATTGCGCGCAGCGCCGATCGCATCGTCGAGTCGATTCAGCTGATTACTGCGGCAACACTTCGAAGGTCGCCACATAGCTGACGCGGCGCTGGGTTGCCTGCTTGACCGAGGTCTTGTCGTCCTGCCATTTGGTTTCGAGCCAGTACATGCCGGGAGCAGGCCAGGTCACGCTGAATTGTCCGGCGGCATCGGTCTTGACCTTGATTTCCTGCGGCTGATCGCGATACCGCGAGCCGCCCGGCAGGATGGTGACATCGAGGTTCGTTGCCGGCTTGCCGTCGAGCAGTAAGCCGAACTTTGCCGCTTCGCCCGCATACAGATCGTTCGGATGCGTGACCGGTACCAGCTCCAGTCCGACATTGGTCGGTTTCAGCGCATCGGTCGTCGGCTTACCCGCGGTGACAAACGCCTCAACGCGTCCCACCGACTCGGATATGCGCAGGTTCTGCGCATTCGCCGGTACCTCGGCGGCGAAGTTCTCGGCAGTGCCACGCCAGCGCTTGGGCGCGCCATTTTCTTCGTAGTTGGCAAACACACCGCTGTTGATATTCGCTAGCCGGTAGGTGCCGTTCTGCGTGAGATGCAAGTCGAACGTCGTGCGGTATTTGCCGGTCGCCACGTTCTCCGGTTTCACCTGGCTGCCCTTGGGGTCGACAATCTGCAGCGCGTCGATGCGCAGCGGCACATGATTGAAATAGAACAGATCGTTCGAGACGGCCGCATCTACCGTAATCCACTGGTCGACGGTCGAGACGGTGCTCGACGGCAGCAGCCAGGCTTTGTGCGCGTGTGCCAGCAGCGGAACGCAAGCGAGCGAAAGCGTAGCCAGTCGGATCAGGCGGTTCATGATCGGGATCCTCAATGAGTGCAAGATTCGTAGGAGTGATTGCGTGCGGATAGGCCGAGGTCAGGGAGCAAGATCGAGCATGATCGCGCCGAGTTCAGTCTTGCCCTGCGCAGTGAGTTGTTGTTTGCGCGTTGCTGGCCAATCGAAGGGCACGCGCAGCAGCTCGCGGCCACCGACTTCGCGTACGGCTTCCACCACCAGATGGTATTTGCCGTTCGCGAGCCCCCTGAGCTGCTTCCCAGTGCCGCTGAATTGCAAAGTGTGCTCGCCGACCGGACGAGTAGCGCCGGTGACACCGTCGATCGGCAGCGTCTGTTCGCGTCCGCCGCGACGCCACCATTGCCGCAGATCCTTCAGCCATTGCGCGCCGTCTTCCTTTTTGGCGTCGGTCTGATACCAGACCGAAAGGTGGGTCGCGATGCTCTGATCCTCGCGTTCCACCCAGATCGCCACATACGGACGGTGATATTCGGCCACGTTCAGCGTGGGAATCTGCGCCTTGACGCTCAAGTCGGTGGCCCATACCGGCAAGGCTGTCGCGCAAGCCACGAAGGCAGCTAGCGGGCGCAGTGATCTTGGCAATCGACGCATGAACTACCTCTAGCGAATGAACAGCAAGGCGATGATGACGGGCAACACAAGGCCCAGACCGACGACTGGCCAGGTTGCCGGTCGATGAGTCGAATGCATCTTCAGCAGCAGCAGGCCAGTGGTCGAAAACACCAGCGCGGCAAACGCGAACACATCGATGAACAGGCTCCAGGCAGCGCCCGTGTGGCGACCCTTGTGCAAATCGTTGAAATACGCGAGCCAGCCGCGGTCGGTGACTTCGTGAATGACTTCGCCGCTACCCAGATCGATGGTCAGCCAGGCATCGCCGCCCGGCCGCGGGAGCGACAGGTAGACTTCTTCGTCGGACCATTCGATGCCGCTGCGCGGCTGCACCGACATCTCGTCGCGAAGCCATGCCGCTACCTCACCTGGCAGTGCTTGCGTGCTCGCTGCTGCCTGTTTGAGCGACATCAGCAACGCCGCCGGCAATTGCGCGGTGACACTTGCTACCTGGGGCTTCGCGCCGATCCAGCCCGCATGGTTCAACGTGAAGCCGGTGATGCTGAATAGCAGCATGCCGATCAAACAAGTTGCCGCGCTGATCCAATGCCATTGATGCAGATGCTTGAGCCAGAAGGCCCGACTTTGTTGAGACTTGGCCGTGCTCGTCGGCGCCGCTGCTGTCATCTAACTGCGTCTGATTGAAACGACAGCCCGCATCATAGTGATAATGATTCTTATTGGCAAAGGCGGTCGTCGATCGCGACTCCCAGGGTCCTGCA
>JAIBJL010000171.1 GCA_020029545.1 Gammaproteobacteria bacterium | reverse complement strand
GCGATGACGGGAAAAGGCGTGGCTTTTCCCGCATCGCTCGCCGCGTGCGCGGCGGGCACATCCATGTGCCTGGGTGGCACTCGATAAAGGTACGTTTCATCCCGCGGGGTCGCGCGCAGCGCGATGGAAAACTAGTATGAAACAGCGACTCGGGCATTGCGCTGCGCAGTCCTGCTGCGCGCGAGCCCGGGGTGTTCATCCAAGGACACCCGCTCGACGGCAATTCAATTATCCGGCAGCGTGTACTCGAACTCGTACAGATGTTTGCCGTTCGCGATCTTGATCTGCAGCGTGCCGGCAAGCCCCGTGAGTTCGCCGGTCCCGGAATCGGGGACGACCGTAATCGTCAGTTGCTGCGCGCCGCGATCCATCAGGCCAAAGTGCTGTAACACGAAACTGCCGCTGCGCCCCTGTAGCGAGCCGGTCACGCGTTCGATGGCCACATAACCCGCCGAGCCCTTGATGTCGGTGACGACAGACAGCATTTCGCCCTGGCTGCTGGCAACCAGATCGTTGTGGAACTGCTTTTCGATCGTCATGCGGCCGAGCTTGGGACCGGTGGCCGAGTCCGGCTCGCCCTGCGGTACCAGTTTGACGTCGAAGGTGCCGATGGCCTGCTGTTTCATGGTGATGAAATGGTGAGTAGTGAGTAGTGAGTAGTGAGTCGTGAGAGGCAAGAGGCGCTACTAGGGGCGATCACCATCGTCACAATGATAATTCGGTGCTGTGCTGATCACCGGCCGTCCGGCAACAACACTGCTTGGAGCCAGTTTCCGGTCTGACCACTCACGACTCACTACTCACCATTCACTTCCCCTCAAGCGCCCCATCGACGACCGATTGCGCTTCGCGCAGGATGCCGCGCAGATGCGCCTCGCCGAGAAAGCTTTCGCCGTAGATTTTATAGATGTTCTCGGTTCCGGACGGACGCGCCGCGATCCAGGCGTTCTGGGTCATGATCTTGATGCCACCGAGCGCGCCCTGGTTGGCGGGTGCGCGATCAAGTATCGCTGTGATCTGCTCGCCGCCGAGTTCGGTAATCTTGATCTGGCCCGGGGCAAGTTTCGACAGCTGTTGTTTCTGTGCCGGCGTGGCTGCCGCATCCATGCGGTCGGAAGCGGGGCTGCCGAATTCGCTCGCCAGCTGTTTATAGCGCTCGCCCGGATCGCGGCCGGTGCGGGCGGTGATTTCCGCCGCCAGCAAGCCGGGAATCAGGCCGTCCTTGTCGGTGGTCCAGGCAGTGCCGTCACGACGCAGGAACGAGGCGCCGGCGCTTTCCTCGCCGCCGAATCCCAACGCGCCACTGACCAGGCCTTCCACGAACCATTTGAATCCCACCGGCACCTCGTGCAACCGGCGTCCCAGGCGCGCCGCAACCCGGTCGATCATGCTGCTGCTGACCATGGTCTTGCCGACCGCGGCATCCTTGCGCCATTCGGGGCGGTTCTGAAACAGATAATCGATCGCGACCGACAGATAATGATTCGGCAACATCAGTCCCGTGCTGGCCGCGACGATGCCGTGACGATCGTGATCGGTATCGCAGGCAAAGGCGATGTCGTACTGGTCTTTAAGCCCGATCAGCCGCTGCATCGCATGCGCGGACGAAGGGTCCATGCGAATGCGACCATCCCAGTCGGCGGTCATGAAGCGAAAGGTCGGATCGACTTCCTCGCTCACTACGGTGAGATCGAGTTGGTAACGATCTGCAATGCGCGACCAGTAGTGCACGCCGGCGCCGCCGAGCGGGTCGACGCCCATGCGCAAACGCGCACCGCGGATCACATCGAAGTCGATGACATTGTCGAGATCGGCGACGTAGTCGGTGACGAAGTCGTGCTCGCGCGTGGTTGCCGCCGTGCGTGCCTTGGCAAACAGCATGCGACGCACGCCACGCAGATCGGCTTCGATCAGCGCATTGGCGCGATTCTCAATCCACTTGGTGATGTCCGAATCCGCCGGTCCGCCGTTGGGCGGGTTGTACTTGAAGCCGCCGCCGTCCGGTGGATTATGCGACGGCGTGATGACGATGCCATCGGCAAGGCCGCGCTCGCGAGCACGGTTGTAGACCAGGATAGCCTGCGAGATCGCCGGTGTCGGCGTGTATTCATCCCCCGCGGCAATCCGCGTCTCGACCCCATTGGCCGCGAGCACCTCCAATGCGCTGGCGAACGCCGGCGCCGACAGCGCATGACTGTCGAAGCCCATGAACAGCGGACCGTCGATCCCTTGCTGTTTGCGGTACTCGCAAATCGCCTGGGATATCGCCAGCACATGGGCTTCGTTAAAGCTGCGATCGAATGAGATGCCGCGGTGGCCTGAGGTGCCGAAAGCGACCCGCTGTGCCGCGACGGACGCGTCCGGCCGCTCCGTGTAATAAGCCGTGATGAGTCGCGGAATATCGACCAGTTGGTTGGGGGGCAGCAGTTTGCCGGCGAGCGGACTGAGTTGGGTACTCACTAAGCATCCTCGAAAGCGACCTTGAAACGGGGCGGGGCCGTGCTTTGCGGTGCGATGACAAATCCTTCATCCAGACCCGCAGCAACAGTACGTAAAGGTAAACCAATATGGCGGACCTGCAAGTTTCCGTTGCCGGTGTGGGTGGCGCGTTGCATCGGGGCCGGGATTGAATTGAGGCCGGCATGACCCCAAGGTGTCTGTCCCTCGGCCGGCATTGCCGGCCCACCGCGGAGTCTGTTTGCGCATCAGTCGGTCATTTCTCATTGCCGTGGTCCTGCTGGTCGCGCTGCATGCCTATATTGGCTGGCGACTGATTCCTGCGCTGGGTCTGACGCCTGCCCTGTCGATCATCGCGATCGCCGTCCTGGCAGCATCGTGCGTGTTGATGCCTGTCGGCATGAGCGCGCCATCGTTCGAGAATCAGCCGTGGGCAGATCGGCTCGCCTGGATCGGCATGCTGCTCATGGGGCTGTTTTCTTCCCTGTTCGTGCTGACGCTGTTGCGGGATGTCGTATGGCTGATCGTTTCGGCAGTTGGCCTCTCGCTGCCGGAATTTCGCCACGGATCGGCCGTGGCGGTGGTCGTGCTGGCATGGTTCGCGACCGCGCTCGGCTTTGTAAATGCGCGGCGCCGCGCCCGCGTTGTGGATGTCGAGGTGCCGATCGCCGGGCTGCCCGCCGCACTCGATGGATTTTCGATTGCGCAGATCAGTGATGTCCATGTCGGCCCGACCATTAAGCGAGACTATGTGCAGGCCATCGTGACGGCCGTGAATGAACTGAACGCGGACGTCATTGCGGTGACGGGTGACCTGGTCGATGGCAGCGTGCAGCAACTGGCAGTGCACGTCGCACCGCTGTCGCAATTGCGCGCTCGTCACGGTGTCTATTTCGTCACCGGTAATCATGAATACTATTCGGGTGAGCACGGCTGGACTGCCAAGCTGCGCGAATTGGGATTCGTCGTGCTCATGAATCAGCATGTCGTGTTGGACCATGACGACCAACCGCTGGTGCTGGCGGGCGTCAGCGACTATGGCGCGCACCATTTTAGTGAACATCAGCGCAGCGATCCGGCGGCGGCGCTGGCGGGCGCGTCGGCAACGGCGGTGCCGAAGATTCTGCTGGCGCACCAGCCGCGTTCGGCAGCGGCGGCCGCCGCGGCCGGATTCGATCTGCAGTTGTCCGGTCACACGCACGGTGGTCAGTTCTGGCCGTGGAATCATTTCGTGCGCTTCCAGCAACCGTTTACTGCCGGCCTGCATCGGCTCGACCGGTTGTGGATCTATGTGAGCCGCGGCACCGGTTACTGGGGGCCGCCGAAGCGTTTCGGCGCGCCGTCGGAGATCACTCGCATCAGGCTGGTACCGTAGCCGGCGTAAACGATGATCGACGAATCCCGAAGCCGGCTCCCGAATCCCGAATCCCGAATCCCGAATCCCGAATCATCGTGTTTGCCGGCGTACGCGACAATCGGCTGCGACGGACGTATGCTCGGACGAGGAGGCGTAACGATTTACGGCTACCCTGCAAGCTTGCAATGAGGCGCGGCACACGACGATCATTCACCGCGTGCAATGCCGCTTCATGACTGACTGCAGTCGACGTGCAGACCGCAATGAGATATTCATGAATCATCATCAAAAGTTCAGGCTCACCGTTCCGGTCAGTCCAGTCGATCACGTGCTCGGCCCCGAACATGCCCCCGTGACGATCGTGGAGTATGGCGACTTCGAGTGTCCCAACTGCAAGCAGGCGGCACCGGCGGTCAAGCTGCTGTTCGAGCGCTACGTCGGCAAGGTGCGGCTTGTCTATCGGCATTTTCCGCTGGAAGAAGTCCATCCGCATGCCATGCATGCCGCCCAGGCGGCCGAGTGCGCCGGCGCGCAGGGTAAATTCTGGGCAATGCACGATCTGCTGTTCGACAATCAATCCCATTTGAAGCTGCCGCAGCTGCGCAGCTACGCGGAGCGCCTGCAACTCGACATGGCGCGCTATGCGGCCGAGATGAACGATGAAATCTATCTGCAGCGCGTGCGCGAACATATTCGGGGCGGCGATGAAGGTGGTGTTCGCAGCACACCGACGTTCTATATCAATGACGCCATTCAGGACGTCTCATTCGGATTGCATCAGCTGGAGGAAGGCGTCGCAGCGGCTTTGCGCAAGCAAAGCTGAGAGGAATGGTGAGTGGTGATTAGTGAGTGGTCAGAGCGGAATCGGGAATCGCACAACGCACTGCCGAACCTCTTGCTACTCACCACTCCCTACTCACTATTCTGGAATCCCACCATTCACTACTCACTGACAAAGACCCATGCCCTGCACTCACCTCAACCAAGTAAAGGTCAGCCAGCCTAATAGCCGCGGCTGCGAGGAATGCCTGAAAACCGGTGACAGCTGGGTGCATTTGCGCCTGTGTCGCACCTGCGGTCATGTGGGTTGCTGCGATGATTCGAAGAATCGGCATGCAACGAAACACTTTCATGCCACGCAGCACCCGATCATCACCTCGCTGGAACCGGGCGAGCGCTGGAGCTGGTGTTTCGTCGATCGTCTCGCCATGGAATTCGAGCAGGACTAAGCCAGCGAATCGGAACGCTTCCTCGCCTATCGGACAGACAGACCCTTGGCCAATTCGCTGTACGAGTCGCGTCGCGACCAGATGTTTCCCCGGCTCGATGCCGCGCAACTGGCGCGGCTCGAAAGTTATGGTCGGCGGCTGACGGCGCATGCGGGTGAAGTTCTGGCGCAACCCGGCGATGCGCATCGCCGCCTGCTGGTGGTGTTGTCGGGCAGCCTGGACATCGTGCTGCCGGCGAAGCTGGGGCAGAGCCTGCTGGTGCCGTTGCTGCCAGGCGATTTCGCCGGTGAGCTGAGCACGCTGCGCGGCGTTTCGGGGTTCGTGCGGGTGCGGGTGCGCGAAGCAGGCGAGGTATTGTCGATCGAAGAAGACCGACTGCGCGACCTGGTGCAGACCGACGCCGAGTTGAGCGAGATCATGATGCGGGCGTTCATCCTGCGCCGCATGGGCCTGGTCGCCTCCGAAGACAACGCCGTGATGCTGATCGGATCGAGTCATTCGGCCGCGACCTTGCTGCTCGCCAAATTCCTGACACGCAACAACTATCCGTTCGTCAATATCGATATCGATACCGATCCGCGCGTGCAGGACCTGTTGGACCGTTTTCATGTCGGCGTCGACGAAGTGCCGGTGCTGATCGCCTGCAGCGGCAACGTGATGCGCAATCCCAGTATTGCCGACGTCGCCGCCGAGCTGCAGATGAATCCGCACTTCGACGATGCCGCGGTGCGCGATGTCATCGTGGTCGGTGCCGGTCCCGCAGGGTTATCGGCGGCGGTTTATGCGGCTTCCGAAGGACTGAATGTACTGGTCGTCGAGGCCGTCGCGCCGGGCGGCCAGGCCGGCACCAGTTCACGTATCGAAAACTACCTGGGGTTTCCCACCGGCATTTCCGGACAGGCGCTCGCGGGGCGCGCCTTCGTGCAATCGCAGAAGTTCGGTGCGAACCTGAGCATTGCACGACATGCGGTGAAGCTGCATTGTGATCGCCGACCGTACGGCGTCGAGCTGTCGGACGGTCACATCATCCAGGCGAGCAATGTGATCATCGCGACCGGGGCGCGCTATCGGGAACTCGACCTCGAGAATCTGCAGCGCTTTGTCGGTGCCGGTGTGTACTACGCGGCGACGCACATGGAAGCGAAGCTATGCAAGGGCGAGCATGTCATTGTGGTCGGTGGCGGCAATTCGGCAGGGCAGGCCGCGGTGTTTCTCGCCGGCAGTTGCCGGCACGTGCACATCATGGTGCGAGCGGACGGATTGTCGGAGAGCATGTCGCGCTACCTGATCCGACGCATCGAAGACAATCCGAACATTACGCTGCATGTGCGCACGCAGCTCACGGCGCTCGAGGGTGAGCAACGCCTGGAGCGTGTTCGCTGGCGCACCCCATCGGAGGCGTCGCCGGTCGAGCAGGACATTGCGCATGTGTTCCTGATGACCGGCGCGGTGCCGAATACCGCGTGGCTGGCTAACTGTGTCGCACTCGATGACAACGGTTTCGTGCGCACCGGCCCCGATATTCGCGCGGAAGAACTGACGCAGGCGCGCTGGCCGCTGGAGCGTCGCCCCCATTTGCTCGAAACCTCGTTACCCGGGGTCTATGCCGTGGGCGATGCGCGCGCTGGCAATGTGAAGCGCATCGCATCGGCGGTGGGCGAAGGTGCGATTTGCGTGCAGTTCGTGCATCGAACTCTGCATGAACCGGTACGCACCTCCTGAATCGACTGCAGAGCTCGACCAGCCAAAAGCTGAATTCCGCGATGCGGCGGACGAGTAACCGGCACAGTTCATCCGGGAGTTGTGAACCGGTTCACGCTCCTGCGCGCCAACGCTAATTAACTTAACCCTTCATTGACATGTCCAGTGTGCAAGGGAGTGCCCCGTGAATTCACCCGCTCAGCCCACCGCGCCGGTCGCGACCGATGTCGAATGGGCAAATCGTCGCCGCACGGCTCGCAAGATCATGCGGTTCAAGGCGCTGGTCTTGCTGCCCGACGATCAGTTGCTGGAGGCGCATACCATCGACTTGTCGCTGGGGGGTGCGTGCCTGTCAGTGCCGACACCGCTGGTGGTCGGCGAGGAATGTCGCATGCAGATGGAATTCACCGCATGCGGCGCTACTCGCAGTGTCTTGCTGGTATCTGAAGTCTGCTACCGCACGCAGCTCGACGATGGTTTTCGCATTGGCGTCCGCTTCGTCCAGCTCGATAACGAGACCGCGACCTTTCTCACCACGCTGCTGGAATAAACGGCGCTCGTTGCGGCACGCAGACTGCCGCCAGATCTCGTAACCGGGTGATCATTTCCGGCACGGTCTGAATGTTCACGTCGAACTGCCGCGCGCGTCGCCGCAGTTTCAAAACGGCCTTGTCTCTGGAGACCAGCGCCTGTGCCCGCGCGTGAAATGCCAATGCCAGGAAATGCCGGTCGTCCGGATCGCGACAGCGCGGAAAGCCGGTGGGTGTGAGCATTTGTGTGAGGGAGAACCCCTGCGGCAGCGTCGGCACCCTCGTCTGGTCCAGATAGCGGGCCACGATCGATCGTTGTCGGTCCGGGGACAGCTTGAGCGCGGGATAGCCCACAACGCGTTGCAGCTCGACGATCGCCGGTGCGTGCGTCAGCACGCGAATCTGCCCCTGGGCAATGCCGTCACGTAGCGGTGCCATGAAGGCATCATCGAACACCAGCCAGTCGATGACGACATTCGTGTCGAGCACCAGCGACAGCGGCGGTTCGTGCGAGAGCGGATACATTGACGGAGTATGCCGCACCGCGGGCGAGCATGCGGCTTTACGCCGCAATCGTATCCTCGCATCGGCGGGTATCGTCGCATCCGGCAATGTACCCGGCTGCGCACTCGCGCTATAAAGCGCAACGGTCCCGCCAGACGGCCCGCCGATCCTGCAGTCAAGGGAAGCTCATGTCCACGGTCGATTCGCTCTCCGTTCGCCTCGTCAGCCCCGCAGGGTTGAGCGTTGTCGTCAATGAAAACGGTTCGATTGGGCGCATGGATTGCGGCGATGTCGTCGTCAATCTGTTTCCGGGCAATGAACTGGAAGGCGGCACGGCCAATCTGTTCCTGCGTCGCGGCGTGGCTGCGTCGGGCACGGCGCAGTCGCATATTGCATTGCTCGGGCCGCGCAGCCCGACACAATGGCAAGCCGTCGACACGGGCCAGGGCTGGCAGGGTACGGGGCAGTGGGAAGGGCTGCGCTATACCATTGCACTGGTACTCAGCGAGGCAGAGCCGGCCTGGTTCTGGCACCTCGACATCGAGAACACCAGTGCAGCGGCACAGCGCGTCGATCTGATTTACCTGCAGGATCTGGCGCTGGCGCCGTATGGTGCGATTCGACTCAACGAGTACTACGTCAGCCAGTACATCGATCACACGCCGCTGACGCATGGCAGAAACGGCGTGGTGCTGGCCTCACGCCAGAATCAGGCGGTCGGCGGCCGGTATCCCTGGAGCGTGATCGGCTCGCTGCGACATGCTGTCTCCTACGCAACCGATGCACTGCAGGTTTACGGTCTGGACCAGCGCGCGGGCGCGCCGTTGTCGGCGCTGGCGCAAGGCTTGCCGGGCAAGCGTTTGCAGCACGAACATTCCGTCGTCGGGATTCAGGATCAGGTCATCGACTTGGCTGCCGGCTCGCGTGTGAGCAGCGGATTTTTCGGCAGCGTGCTGGCCGATCATCCAGCGGCGACAGCCAGTGTTGACCTGGCGGTGGTCGATCGGACGCTTGCGTTGCCGGCAGCCCAGCCGCCGGCAGCACAGCCGGTCGCCGGCAGACAGGCGGTGCAGTCATTGTTTAGTTCTGCGCCGCCGCTCAAGGTATCCGAACTCATCGATGCCGAACTCAAGTCGCTGTTCGGCAGCGATCGTCATGACATCGAAGTGGCCAGCGATGGTGCCTTGCTATCGTTCTTCCATGGCGCCGATCGGCATGTCGTGTTGCGTGCCAAAGAACTGCGGGTGCAGCGGCCGCACGGTCACCTGCTGCGCACCGGATCGCTCGCGACGCCGGATGAAACGGCATTGACGTCGACCACCTGGATGAACGGGGTGTTTCATTCCATGGTCACGCAGGGTCATGTGAGTATCAATCGCTTCCTGTCGACGACGCACAGTTATCTGGGACTGTTCCGATCGCATGGACAGCGTGTCTTCGTCGATACCGATGGGGTCGATACCGATGGGGTCGATATCGATGGCGTCGATACCGATGGCCGGTGGCAGCTGCTCGATGTGCCTTCCGCCATGGAGATGGCACCCGATGCGTGTCGATGGATCTATAAGTATGCCGGCGGCGTGATCGAAGTGCGTAGCGCCGCGCTCGGCGATCCGCATGCATTGAGCCTGGTCTTGTGCGTGCTCGCCGGGCCGGCTGTACGGTTTCTGGTCACTCATCACGTGGCGCTCAATGGCGATGATGGCAGCCTGCCGGGTGTCGCGCACTGGTCGCAGACGCCTGAAGGTATCGCGGTGCGTCCGGCGCCGGACAGTGAGCTGGCGCAGCGGTTCGTCAGCGGCGATTTCCTGATCGCTCCCATGCCCTCGACCTGCATTGCCAAGGTCGGCGGCGACGAATTGCTGTTCGCCGATGGTAGATCTCGGCAAC
>JAIBJL010000491.1 GCA_020029545.1 Gammaproteobacteria bacterium | reverse complement strand
CATGTTCCAGGACACCGCAGCCGCTGGTTCGCAGGCATGGGCCGGCCGGGAGTCCACCGAACGTCGCCTTTGAGGCGGGCTACCCCGATGACGCGGACGTCCGCTGAGGGTCGCTATGCAAAGCTTTGCATAGCGACCCCTATGCATAGATGTCGACTAGGCGTAGTTATGTCGAGAAGAATGCGCCGGCCCTTCGATACCGCTCATCAGGAGCCGGCGCGTCCTTTGCATAGTTATAGCGTTTGAAGGAACTGCATGAGCGAGTCTGGCACACGGTACTGTGGGGTCTTCGTGCCGGGTGCTTTCAGTCGGGCGAGCGCCTTGGTCTTCATTGTCAGGTCGGCCTCGACGTATCGATGAGTGGTGTTCGTACTCTCGTGTCCGAGCCACAACGCGATGACGTTGAAGGGAACACCCGACTGTAGCAAGTGCATCGCCGTAGTGTGCCGAAGGATATGCGGCGAGACTCTTTTCTTGGCGAGGGTGGGCAGTTGTGCGGACGCTCGCGCAACCGCAAGATCAAGGCGCTGGGCGACGTTACAACGCGTCATGACGCATCCGTCGCGGTTTGGCAGCAAGGCGGCCTCGCCGCGTAGCGTTGGATTCAGACGCAGCCACACACGAATCTCCTGCGTCGTAGCCTTCCATAGCGGTACCGATCGCTGCTTTCGTCCCTTACCCTGAAGATGAACGCAAGCGGCTCCTTCGAGAACGACATCGGCCACGCGCACACCGATGATCTCCGAGACTCGCGCACCGGTGTTGTACAGCATGACCAGCAGCAGATGGTCACGTTGCGAGGACCAAGTCTCTCCGGGTTGACCGAGTACCGCAACCATCTCATCACGCGTGAGGAAGCCCAGCATGGGGCGCTCGAAGCGCTTCATCGGGACAGCCAGTGCCTGCTCGACGAAGTGCAGTGAGGTCACATCGCGCCGCCCAGCAAACTTCAGGAATGCGCGTAGTGCCGTGAGCCTCAGGTTGCGGCTGCGAATCGCGTTGTTTCGCTCATGCTCCAAATGGTCAAGGAACGCCAGGATCAGATCGGGCTGAATGTCGGCCAGCGTCAGGTTGGTCGGTGCCGTGTCCAGCTTGTGAGTGGCAAAGTCCAAGAACAGTACCAATGCATCGCGATAGCAGGCCACCGTGCGCGGACTGACCGCACGCTGCGCGACCAGATACTCGGTGAAGAACTGCTGAACCAGCGAGGCGAACGATGGCGGCTTCGGTGCGGTGACATTACCCATCGCACACCTCCGACTGAGGCATGAAGGACTCGAAGCGTTCGGCGGCCAATGCCATCAGTTCCGGAACTGCCGAGAGGTACCAGTAGGTATTGGTCACCATGGCATGTCCGACGTAGGTCGACAGCGACAGCATTGCCTGGTCGACGTCGACACCCTGCGTCTGCCATTGCACAATGCGACGTACGACGAAGGTGTGCCTCAGATCATGAATGCGCGGAGCATGAGGAGTGCCACGATTGATCCATCCCAACTGCTCCCGCAGACCGGCGAAGACGCGTTCCACCTGATGGGTGGTCAGTGGCAATCCCCGTAGTCGACCGCGTGTGCCGACGAAGAACGGGGCATCGCCCTGTGCGGATAGGCTGTCCAGGTCGCGCATCCAGCGATAGCGGCGCAGCGCATCCACGGTGCTTGAGTGCATGGGCACCTGTCGTGACTTGCCAAACTTGGTCTGGTGAATGGTGAGCATGCCGTACTTGAGGTCGACGTCTTCGTTGTGCAGCGACAGCGCTTCGGAGATCCGCATCCCGGTGCTGGCGATCAAACCGAACAAGGTCTCGAAGATGGCCCCGCGCAGTCCCGGAGTTGGCCCAAGCTGCCGTGCGGCAGCCAGCAGATCGACGATCTCCTGTTCGCTGTAAATGTGCGGAGCCTGTCGCTCAGGTAGTCTGCCGAAGATTGCGTCGTCGGGAACTTCGGTGCGCGGCTCGAACTGCTGCAACCAACGCAAAAAGGAACGCAACAGTTTCAGTCGGCGCGCCCAGGTGAGCGGGTCAGTGCTTCCGTGGCTGTCGCACCGCGCCCAGTTCGCCATTAGTTCCACGGTCAACGGACCACGATGACCACAGGATTGGACGTGGCGCGCGAAGCTACCCAAGGCATACGTTTGGGAGTGATCCAAGAAACCCAAACGGCGACGCTCAACCAAATAGAGTTCGACACGTTTTTGCAGAGAGGTGGCCGCGCTCATGCTGCGCTCCCGGGCCACGGTAGGGCGACCTCGATTAGCTTGCGACTATCAAGCTTGGCGTAGATCATCGTTGTGTTCAGCGAGCGGTGGCGAAGCACGTCGGCCACCTCCTTGAGGGAAGATCCGCCTGCCAGCAGCCGGTTGGCCATCGTGTGGCGCAGCAGGTGCGAACGCGTATAGGGCAGCCCGGCGCGTGCGAAGGCTTGGCGGATCGTCTTGCGGACGAGATCGGGACCAGCGGGTAGATCGCTCGGGGCAACATGACGTACGAAGACCGCACGGTTGCTCGTCTTGGGGCGTTCCTGCTTCAAATAGGCAGCGATGGCCTTGCCTGTGGTCACCGGCAGAGGCAACACATCCTCGCGACGGCTCTTGGTGTGTCGCAAGGTGATTGTGCCGGCGCGCCAGTTGATATCGTCGAGGCCGATTCGGGCCACTTCGCCACTGCGCAGCCCGAGATCAAGGGCACAGCGCACGATGGCGTCAGCACGCCGCATGGAACGACCTGGCTGGCCGAGCGAGCCTATCAGTTGCTCGACTTCTTCGGCCGTCAGCGCTTTGGGGAGCGAGGACAACTGCCAGTTGGCCGGGTAAGCCAGCGCACCGATCAACCCGTGCACCACGTTGCCAAGCGAAGCGCGATAGCGGAAGTACCCGCGCAGTGTCGCGACCACCGTGCCAGCAGTTGCCGGTTTGCTATAAAGCTTGGCCTGCTCTGCGAAGAATCGGCGTACATGCTCGGGTTTGATCGCAGCGACATCTATGGTGTCATCGCCGAAGCGTGAGATCAGCAACCGGCCTACGATGCGCACAGCAATGCTCCGGGTCTTGGGGGCCAGGCCGCGTACATGGTCCATGTACTCGTCGTAGCGCCGCAGTTCCTCATCGACTGGCATGGCCGACGCCGGTGGCAGTGAAATCACACCTTCAGCCCGTAGTACCGTCAGCAGATGGCCTAATGCCGCACTCAGATTGCCTCGATCACTCCGAATTTGGCCGGTGCATTGGCATTGAGGAAGATGCCCATCGAGGAATTCGGCGACGATGGATTCGTCAACGTGGCAGGCCGAAAGATGCTGCTCATGAAGCCATTGCGCAAAGTGGGCAACGCTGCGGACGTCGGTTCTAAACGTCGAAGCGGCGTAGTCGCGGTCAGTCAGGTACTGCGTGTACGCGTCAAGGTGCGGCGCGAAGGGGCCTTTGGCAAGCCAGTCTATCCGCGTGCTTCGAGATGATGATTGGA
>JAIBJL010000490.1 GCA_020029545.1 Gammaproteobacteria bacterium | reverse complement strand
GAGGAGAAAGTGATGCAGAAGAGGCACTACACAAAGCTGGTTCATGAAGGCAAGTATGTTGCGGAGGTCGATGTTGAACTCATCGACACAGACGACGGTTGGTCTCCGTACTTGTCGCTTGAGGATGCTTACAAATTAGACGATGTTCGAGAAGCCTTGGGACGGGGGGATATAAAGAGTGCGGCTCGACTTGCTCGTGTGTTCACACTGACGCCGGTCGCCGTGTAATTACTTACCGAGGAAGGAAGAATGGGGAACACAACACGTTGTTATTCCGGTTTTTCAAGTCTTCCAGCTTTTCCGGATGCGACACGTTGTTGCAGCATGCGGGACACTTCTGTCTTGAAGCCGGTCATTACCCAAGGCGTAATTGCCATTTGTGGCAGGACGAATTTCAGTAATCACACGAAAACGTGGTCTGTCCCCCTATCATTCCTTTACTAATAAAAGCTGATCTGTAAATACTCACGATGAATATCCATCTGGCTTTTTTCCCAGCGCACTCATCCTTCCCGCTTAACGACATGCGCCTAGCCTTCGCGCGGAGAGACTGCAAATGAAATCCCGGACATCAGAGTCCAGTGACGGTTTGGGTTCGCTCCCGGTTCCGCAAGACTTCTCGCTCGTCCTGGGCGGGCCGCTCTTCCAGCTTCTGCTTCGGGCGCATCTATCCGATGATGCGCTCACGCTGGTGCGCCAACGCATCATCGTCATCGCGCTGCTTGCCTGGCTGCCGCTCCTGGTGCTCTCGACTCTGGAAGGACAGGTGCTGGGCGGAAGTGTGGCCGTACCCTTCCTGCTGGACGTGGAAGTTCACGTACGCTTCCTGGTGGCGATGCCCCTGTTGATCGCCGCCGAGCTTGTGGTGCACCGGCGCATGCGTCTTCTGCTGCAGCAATTCCTGGAACGGCATTTGATTCCCGAGAGCGCCATGACGCGGTTCAATGCCGCCATCGCGGCGGCGTTTCGGCTGCGCAATTCGGTGCTCGCCGAGGCGCTGCTGATCGCCTTCGTATATGCCGTCGGTATTCTGATCGTCTGGCGCCACTATACGGCGCTCGACGCGGCCACGTGGTACGCGACACCGTCCGTCGAGGGCGCGAAACTCTCGATTGCCGGGATGTGGTATGGCTATGTGAGTCTGCCGATCTTCCAGTTTCTGCTAATCCGCTGGTATTTTCGGCTGTTTATCTGGATGCGCTTTCTCTGGCAGGTATCACGCATCGACTTGAGCCTGGTTCCCACGCATCCGGATCGCCTCGGCGGCCTGGGATTCCTTTCCGGCACGGTCTACGCCTTCGCCGTGCTCGCGGTAGCGCATGGCGCACTGCTTGCCGGGAATCTTGCCAATCGCATTTTCTACCTCGGGGCCGCACTGCCTGAGTTCAAGATCGAGATCGCCGTCGTGGTTATCTTTCTGCTGTGCGTGGTCATCGGCCCGCTCCTGGTGTTTACGCCGCAGCTTGCCCAGGCGAAGCGGACGGGCCTTCGCGAATATGGCGCGCTGGCCGAGCGTTACGTGCGCGAGTTCGATGCCAAATGGCTGCGCGGCGGCGCGCCTGCCGATGAGCCATTCGTGGGTAGCGGCGACATCCAGTCCCTCGCCGATCTGGGCAATAGTTATGAGGTGGTGCGGACCATGCGCATCGCGCCTGTTACGAAGGAGGCTGTCCTCCGACTCGTGGTCGCGACACTCGCGCCGATCGTGCCGCTGGCACTGACCATGATGCCGCTGGAAGAACTGCTGAAAAAGTTGTTCGGCATATTGTTCTAGGGAACCTTTAAGAGTGAATGCACGATGACATTACACCGCGCCTCTGCTCTAACCTCGGGCCGTGATTCGTCAACAGCTGGACCCCATCTCCCGGTGGAGGGTGTTGCAAAAGGTGTTCGTAATCCCGTAGGGTGCGCCGTTCGCACCCTGAATCAACCGTTTGCATATTCTCTCCGGTGCGCACGGCGCACCCTACATTGTTTTACAACACTTCTCCGATGGGAGAGGGGATTTATGCAACGATGGGGATAATCGAGCTGCTGAAGTAATATACCCGGATGCACTACAGGCATCACCGATTGAGCAGCTACGCATTGCAGCCAACTGACCGTCGAAAAGGATAGAACAATGAAATCCATACGCACACGAAAGCTCATTGCTGAGACTCGCATACAACCACGGGAGAGTATCCGATGAAGCAGACTATGAGGTGGTTACCGAAAATCGTCTTGAGTACGGCCGCGCTCCTGCTTATTCAGGGCTGCGCGACGACGCCGACACGGCTGGAAGCAGTGCCTCACTCGTTGACCACGCAAGCCGAAATCCCGGGCATGCCCGGCGTGCGTTATGTCGCCGGCGGGGACATGAGCGAGCTAGCCAGAATCGGGGTCGACTCGGTCCGTAGAGAACAGGATTACCTGGCGAAGCAGGGGTACAAGGGGCCACTGCCACCCGCGGTCTTTCTGGCCATTTCCGGGGGCGGCGACAACGGCGCCTACACGGCGGGCTTGCTCAACGGCTGGACGGCTGCGGGGACGCGGCCCGAGTTCAAGCTCGTCACCGGCATCAGCACCGGCGCGCTGATTGCGCCGTTCGCCTTTCTCGGGCCAAAGTACGATGCGACGCTGAAGGAAGTCTATACCACCATCTCGCCGAAAGACATTATCATGCCGCGCAGCTTCATCAATGGCGTCTTCGGCGACGCGATGGCGGACAGCACACCGCTGTGGAATCTGACGCGCAAATCCGTGAACGCGGATCTGCTGAAGGCGATCGCCGCGGAGTACGCGAAGGGCCGCTTTCTGTTGATCGCCACCGCCGACCTGGATGCGCGCCGCGCCATCATCTGGGACATGGGGAAAATCGCGACCTACGGCGGTCCCAAGGCATTGGAGCTGTTCGTTAGCGTCATGATCGCTTCCGCCTCCATTCCGGGGGGCTTGCCGCCGGTGATGATCGATGTGGAGGCCGGCGGCAAACGCTACCAGGAAATGCACGTCGACGGCGGCACCATGGCGCAGGTGTTCGCTTATCCCGCGGCGATACGCCTCAAGGAACTGTCGGCGACAGCCGGATTTACCCGCGAGCGCAGGCTCTACGTGATACGCAACGCGAGACTGGACCCGGACTGGGCGCAGGTCGAGCGCAATACGATGAGCATCGCCGGGCGCGCGGTCGCCTCGTTGATCCACACCCAGGGCATCGGCGACCTCTACCGCATCTACGCCACCGCCCAGCGCGACGGCGTCGATTTCAACCTGGCATTCATTCCGTCCAGCTTCAACGCCCCCCACAAGGAAGAGTTCGACAACGAATACATGCGCGCGCTTTACGACGAGGGCTATGACCTCGCGGTCAAGGGCTACCCATGGCTGAAGACGCCGCCCGGATTCGCTCCGCCGGGCGATGCAACAGCAACGGGAACAAAATGATGGCGCTCCCGTGCGAGTGAACCGTGGAGAGATAAGGAAGCACGATAG
>JAIBJL010000489.1 GCA_020029545.1 Gammaproteobacteria bacterium | reverse complement strand
GCTTTGCCGGCGGCTCGGTGACCGCGCGACTGCAGCCGGTTATTTCGAGCGCGTTTCTGAATTCGATCCACTCGTGTTCAGCCCGCTGTTGGCGACCAAGACCATTGCGGCGCGATTCTGGCGCGGCGTGATGCATCTCGTCGATGGCGAGGCTCAACTGGCGTATGCATCGTTCCTCGCCGGGACAGAGGCTGGCCGCACGGCGCTCCATGCACCCGACGAGAATGCCATCGGCAATCCGCATTCGCCGCTCACCTTTGGCTTCCAGGAGTTGGCCGAGGTGGCCGACATGGCGTCGCAGTGCGCGCTGGCGATGGCCCATATCGATGACTACGCTCGCAGTCCCGGGAAGTTCTGGCGTCGTGTGGATGTCCGACGCTTTGGGCTCGCCTCATGGGCAAAGCACCTTGAGGCGGAGAACGAGCGCCTGCGCAAACGCGACATTCGGCCGCCAGAATCGGCAGATCCTGAGATTGCAGATGGCGCGTCGGCATGCTGTGCGGCGCTTGTTTGATCCAAAAAGTGGCATGTAGCGAAATACTGCACCGGAACTGGGATCGCCTGGACCGGCGCCAGATTTGCAACGAGGAGCAGGGCAATGGGATTTCTCAAGGAGAAGTACTCGAAAACGTATTTCACCGGATTGCTCGATGACGGCGCAAAGGCCCATTATGGGGCATTGGGTGCCGACGACTGGCGAGCAGGCGGGATCTACGCGGAGATCCGTGAGCCTATCGATCAGATCGACCTGGCGGGCAAGGTCGTCCTGGAACTAGGGTTCGGGCGTGGCGAGTCGGCGCGCTACCTATTAAGTGAGATAGGCGCAGCCCGATACGTGGGCGTCGACTTTTCCGAAGCGGCTTGCGAGTTGGCGGAGGAAACCTTGGCTGCGATCGCCCGGGAGCGTTGGACTTTACAGTGCAGTGATGCGCTGGAGCTTTTGGCGACGCAAGCGTTCGACGAGGAATTCGACGCTGTACTTATGCTCGATACGATCGAGCACATCCCGACATCCGAGATGCTGCAGATTCTGCCCATGATCTACAACGCGCTCAAGCCGGGAGGCCATCTGATTGTCGATACGCCGTTCTATCCGGTGGATGAGGACTACATTGCGCAGGGCTTCAAGTATTTCGCACCGAGTGCGTCGGATCTGATTCCGGAAACGAAGGGAATGCACTGCAACAAGTTCACCAGAGAGCGGCTGTTGCGCGAGATGTGCGCTGCGGGATTCGATGTCGCGGGTGACAAGCTGTTTCGCAAACCGTTGCGGGCACCGCTCAGCTTGCCGTCCGATGCCGGGTGGAGCGGTTTGTTCTCCGACACGAACGGCTCGCTTTGGGCCATGCCCGGCGCGAAGATTCTGTTGCCGGCCCGTTTGTTCGACGGGATCGATACGATCGGGTTTGTCCTGACATCCGCCGAGCTTGGTGATTACGGTGCGAATGTGCTGAATATCTCGGTCGGTATTTGCGGCGCGCTGGCAGGTGAACTCAGGTTTTCTCCGGATTGCCGGTCACAACGGTTTGAGGTCGCACTTGCGGCGCGCGGCGAGGATATTCTGATCGAACTGTCTGCCTCGGCCGCGCTCAACGAGCCGAGAACGCTTCCTCCGCGTATCGCGATAATCTCTGATCTGACTGTGCAGGCCGGCGATACCACGCGCACGCTTGATTCGGTCGGGCCGGCTATTTCGGCACGTCAAACCGAGGTATCTCGAGGTCCGCGGGCAAAGGTTGACTATATTGACGGCGCCGCCTGTGCATCACGCAATCGTCAGGACGATCGGCGCGCCAGCGCCGCAGTCCATGATGGCGGACTGCGCGTCGATCGCGTGGAAGTGATCGACACTGCTGCCCGCCAGTCGGTCTCCGCCCTTGTAGCTGGCGCGCACGTGACGATTCGCTGTCACCTTGTTGCGCAAAGCGAGATCGATCTTCCAGGTTGCCGGTATGTTTTCGCGCAGCCCGCCGGCGTTGTCATGTCGGCTAGCACCTCTGGGCATGGCGCGCTCAAGCGCTTGTTTCCAGGGGAACGAGCGATCGTCGAGTTCTCCCTCGAATTGCGGGTTTCGCACGGAGAGCACAGACTCGTCCTTGCGGCTGGCAGCTACGATCAAGACGGAAGCTGGCGGGACCGCGAGCAGGCATCCACTTATGCGATGACGATCGTCGCCGACAGCGCAACCCGTCACGCGCGGGGGGCAATTCAGTTTGCTCAAGCCGCAGTGCGTCCGGCCTCGAGTGGTCGCGAATACTGCACGATGACCGTGCTGCCTGCCGGAGCTACTGCGATCTCGTTCGGAACCACCGCATTCCGGGTCCAACCGCATTGGTTCTGGGAGCAATTCTGTTCGGGCTGGGAACCGGAAACCTTTGAGGTGATTCGGCGTTTTGTTCGGACGGATCGAGCCTTCCTGGACGTCGGATGCTGGGTTGGTCCAACGACCCTGATCGCGGCTGCGTGTGGGGCATCCCGGATCGTGGCGGTTGAAGCGAATCCACGGACGGCTGAACATCTCGAAGCGACGCTGAATCTGAATCCATCTTTACGTGACCGGGTCGAACTCGTGAATTGCTGCGTACATCGGGAAGAGCGAATCGTGCAGTTCGGCAATGCGGACGGTGGTGACGCCACTTCGTCGGCATCTTCCCTGCGTGGACACGGCTTTGCCGTTCGGGCGACTCGGCTTACGCAGCTGATGCAGGAACACGCAGTGACGAATCCGAGTCTAGTCAAGATAGATGTCGAGGGAGCCGAGGTGTTCATTGCTGCGGATCTTGTGGATCTGTCGGAACGCTGCGACATCGCGGTGTACTTGAGCCTGCACCCGCCATTCTGGCCGGAGATGGGGTCGCCTGACGAGTTGCTAGCGGCAATGTCGCGCTTTCGCATTCACGACCCCTTCGGAAACCCGATCCAGATCGACGAACTGCGGGCGCGCTGCGAGGCGAGCGACCCATACCCTGTCTGGGGTTCGCCGATGGGCAACTTCTTCGAGATTCTGCTGTTGCCCGGTACGATGGACCAAGACTGATGCGTGCTTTGCACTTTTCCGTCACTCCCCTGGCGGGCGCACCAATCCGGCTCGTCCGCGCGCTGCAGAAACACTCTCTCGTGGAGGCGCGGCATGTCGTGCTTCACCCCGATGCCTACGGCAACCGGACATTCGATACCGATCTCGTGTGGGGGCGCGACCGGGAAGTCATCCTCGAATTGCTGGGCGAGTCAGACGTGGTGCATCTGCATCACTATTTCGATCTGTCCAGCAACCCTTTTGAATTTGATTTTCGCCGCTGGATGAGCGGCAAGCGCCGGATCATCCGACAAATCCATTCTCATCCGATCCATATTTCACGCGCCACTGGACTTTCGGTGGAGCAGATCGTGTTTCCCGAAGTACCGCAATTGGTCATTGCCCAGTTTCATGAACGTTACTATCCCTATGCGCACATCGTTCCGAACATCGTGCCGATCGACGCCCCG
>JAIBJL010000488.1 GCA_020029545.1 Gammaproteobacteria bacterium | reverse complement strand
TACTGGTAGGGCTGTTATTTCTGTAATGACTGAAATTTAAGGAACGCCAGGATGTCTGTCAAGCCGGTTTTGACCTATGGGTGTGCGGAGCGCCGTCGGGAATGAAAGGACCGCATGTATTGATCGTGGGTTGCGGCTATGTCGGGCGACGCTTGGCGCGACAGCTGCAAGGCGACTACCAGGTCACTGCAACGACCCGCTCCGCGGAGCGTGCTGCGGCCCTGAAGCGCGATGGCATCGATGCCACGGTGCTGGACCTGGACCGGTTACGCACCAGTTCGCAGATTCCCGAGCGCCTGGATCAGGCCGCGATCTGCTACCTCGCGCCTCCGCCGGGAAGTGGCGAGAGTGATCTGCGCCTCGATCGGTTCTTTCAGATCGCGACCGTACCGCCGCAGACCTTCGTCTACATCAGCACCACCGGCGTGTACGGAGACACCAAAGGGGCGCTGGTGGATGAAAGCGCGCCGGTCCAGCCCATGACCGATCGCGCCCGTCGCCGAGTGAGCGCCGAAGAGATGGTGCGAGTGTGGTGTACCGAGCGACATGTCCGCCGCGTCGTGCTGCGCGTGCCCGGCATCTACGGTCCTGGTCGGCTGCCGTTGGAACGATTGCGCAAGGCCGAGCCGACGCTGCGGGACCAGGATGCCGGCGTGACCAACCGCATTCATGTCGACGATCTGGTCGCCGCCTGTGTCGCCGCGATCAGGAATCCGGAAGCGCGCGGCGTATACAACGTCACGGACGGCACTTCCCACACCTCAACGCAATTCCTCGATCGGGTTGCCGCCCTTGCGCAATTACCCCTCGCACCGCGCGTTTCCATGGACGAAGCCCAGCTCACGTTTTCACCCGAGCGCCTGTCGTTTCTCAACGAATCGCGTCGTATCAGCAACGAACGAATGCTGGTCAACCTGGGCGTCCGCCTGCGCTATGCGCAGCTGGATGAGGGAATCAGACAGGCGCTGGACGAGGAAGGGCGACGGACCACGGATAACAGGCCATGGTCACAATGAAGACCGGAGAAGATGACTGGGAAAGGCTCCGTTCGCATCGACTCTGGCCGTAGCCCGTCGACCGACTACCGTCGCCAGCGTTGGCTCACGGCTGACTCTTCTTGCTACCCAGCCACTTGGTCACTGGCGTCCACTGCTCCCAGTCAGGTCGCGCCAGGTATTCCGGCAGCTCGAACACGCCCATCCCCCGCTGATAAGCGCGCAGATAGTTCGTCGACTGGCGCAGCGCGGTGAGATACGGCACTTTCAGCTTGTCGAGGTACTGATCCAGCTCGTCGAACATCAGCGTGTTCTCACGGACACGATTCGCGACGACTGCGACCCGCGCCTGTTCGCGCTGCACTTTACCCAGTTCAAGCAACTCGGCGATGAAGTGCGAGGAGGCCTTCAGGTCGATGGGCGACGGCAGCACCGGCACGATGATGGTTTCGGCCCGGCGCACCAGTTCATTCATTTCGGCGCCATGCGTGCGAGCGGGTGCGTCGATGACCAGAACTTCGGTATCGCGCGGTGCGCTGCGCAGGCCATCCTCATAGGCGGCGACACCGGTAATCTTCGGTAGATCCTCGGGGCGCACCGCCAGCCAGTCCAGGCTGCTGCGCTGGGGGTCATAGTCGGCCAACGCAACCGTGTGACCCTCCTTCGCAAAGTAACTCGCGATATTCGTGGCGAGCGTGCTCTTGCCGCAACCGCCCTTCGCGTTCATTACCATCACATGGCGCATGAATTCCTCGCTTCGCAACTGTCGTGAGAACCGGTCGGATCGTGATCAGTCAAGGCCAAGGCGGCGGTAACTTATGATGACGCAACAAAAATGTCACGAGGGACATACCAGGTAACCGCCGATTGAGCAAAATAGACCGCATCTGGATGGGGATGTCGTATCCTGCCGCCATGCGAGTGCCATTCACCAAAATGCACGGGCTCGGTAACGATTTCATCGTGTTCGACGCCCCGGCCGACGCACGAATCTCGAGTGCCGCCATCGCGCGGCTCGCCGATCGCCGCACCGGCATCGGCTTCGATCAGGCGCTGGTTTTGCAGCCTCCGCGCCAACCGGACACCGACGTGTTCTACCGGATCTTCAACGCCGACGGGTCCGAGGTCGAACAATGCGGCAACGGCGCGCGCTGTATCGGCCGGTTGGTCGCCGGCAAGCTCGCACGCAACAAGGTCAGGATGGACAGTCCCGGCGGTCGCATCAACGCGTTGTTGCGCGATGACGGGCTGGTGTCAGTCGACATGGGCGTGCCGAATTTCGACCCGGCCTCCCTGCCCTTCGAAGCGTCGCGCCAGGCGGATGTGTACCCGCTGCGTGTCGGCGAAAGCGAACTGCGCATCTGCGCGGTATCCATGGGCAATCCGCACGCTGTCATCCAGGTCGCCTCGGTGAACGACGCAGCCGTGGACACGCTCGGTCCGGCCGTGGAGAATCACTCGCGCTTCCCGAACCGGACCAATGTCGGCTTCATGGAGATCGTGAGTCGCAGCCACATCCGGCTACGTGTCTACGAACGAGGCGTGGGCGAGACGCAGGCTTGCGGCACCGGCGCCTGTGCCGCGGTGGCGGCGGGCCAACGGCTCGGCCTGCTGGACACGGAAGTCGCCGTGGATGCGCCTGGCGGCAGATTGATGGTGCGTTGGGATGGTCCGGAACATCCCCTGTGGCTGACCGGCCCTGCGGTCACCGCATTCGAGGGAACGGTCGAGATTGAGAGTGCCGATGTCCATTCTTAAAACTCTTAAAACGCAAATCGAGGCGAGATGAGCAAGCAACCTGTCCGTGGCATCGAGGCCGAGCGCATATCCGAAGCGGCGATTGCGGATTATCTGCAATTGAATCCGGAATTCTTCGAGCGCCATTCGACGCTGCTGACCAAATTGAAGCTGCCGCATGCGCGGGGTGCTGCCGCGGTGTCGCTGGTCGAGCGCCAGGTGCTGATGCTCCGCGACAAGAGCGACAAACTGGAAGCACGCTTGCGCGAGCTGATCGAAGTCGCGCGCGCCAACGATGTCCTGACGGGGAAGATTCATCGCCTCGCCTGCGCCATGATCCGTGCACGTGGTGCATCCGCTTTCATCGATGCACTCGAAACCTCGCTGCGCGAAGACTTCGGTGCCTCCGAATGGCTGCTGGTGATTTCGCCGTCCGGCGATTCTGAATTTGGCAGCCTCAGCAGTCGCCATTTGCGGGTGCTCGAACCGAACGCGCCGGAACTCAAGATGTTCGAGACCTTGTTCGAAGGCGGGCGGCCCCGCTGCGGACAGATTCGCGACAGTCAGCGCGACTACCTGTTCGGTGTCGGCACGATCGAGATCGGCTCGGCGGCACTGGTCCCATTACACCCTCGCCCAGCCTCCGGTCTGCTCGCGATTGGCAGCCCGGACGTCGAACGGTTTCATCCGACGATGAGCACCGACTTCCTCGCGCGTATCGGTGATCTGGTCAGCGAAGCGGTCGCCGCGATCTA
>JAIBJL010000487.1 GCA_020029545.1 Gammaproteobacteria bacterium | reverse complement strand
CTGGGGAGATGAGCTGAACCTGAAGGTCGTGCTGAAGGTGTATCGCTCGGACAATACCTGCGAGCAATTCATCGTCGATACGGATGCCTACGATGTTCGTTGGAACCTTCATAAGCGTGTCACCAGAGACTTCTATGTGCACCCTTTTTCGATGAAGCAGGGGCAGGTCCGGCACGTCGGCTTTTCTTTCATTTGCCATCTGCACGGCCGCTCGATTCCGTCGCAACACGAATACATCTTCATGGAAGGCCACAACTTCGACGACCAGAACCCGCAGCGCCGGCACGTCACCCTGGAACGCTCGGTTCCGAACACGTATCGCACGCATGAGCTGGACGCTGGGGAACTGCAGCGGGACGTCGACTGGTGCAACCATCACTTCGATTCGCTGAATCTGATCCCGAAGTTCACCAAGGGGCAGCCGTATCACCCCTATCATCCGAAGCCGTACATACACGACCGGATCGATGCGACGATCCACCGGCAACTGGGCCGGCCCGAGCAGCAGCAGTCGATCAAGGTCTGCGTCGACTGCATCGACGATGCCGACTTCACCAATCACCTGATTCACGCGCAGGCCTGCGGCGTCAAGGTGCAATGCATCGTCGATTGGCGCAAATCGGCTTTGACCAACAGCGACAACTACGTTCGGCTGAAACGATCGGGCGTCGAGTTGCTCGGCGTGTTCTGCACGCCGAAGGATTCACTGATCGAAGTCGCCCCGGATATGCACAACAAGTTCATCATCTTCGGCGACGAGGACGTGATCACCGGCTCATTCAATATCACCTTCGACCGCTGGTGGGCCAACTGGGAATCCGGCATAACTTTTCGCTCCCGCGGCGTCTGCCGGCTGTTCGACAACATCTTCCAGAGCGTGCGAGGCGGCGTGATCCAGCGCTACGGAATCGATCCGCTGAGCCACTTCAACCTGCTATACACCTTCGGGCGCCACACCGCGATGAATGGCAGGTACTATCGGCCCCACCACGCCATCGTTTCCGAAGTCCACCGCGCCCGCCACTCGATCAAGCTGTGTCTGTTCCTGATCGGCGAGTTGCAGGGAGAACACCACGACAGCGTGATCGATGCACTGATCCACGCCAAGCGGCGCGGCGTCGACGTGAAGATCATCCTGAATGGTCACCTTGCGCGGCAGGGCAGCCCAGGCAAAGAACATCCCATGGCCGAGGAACTGCAGCGGCCGCTGCTGCCGGCGGTGACGCGGCTGAAGCGTGCCGGCATTCCGGTGGCACTGGTGTACGGTGTCGACGATCTTGTCGTGCCGTATTCGCCGATCCATTCCAAATATTGCATCTTCGACGACTGGCTGGTTCTCGATGGCAGCTTCAACTGGTACAACGCATCCGTTTTTTCCCACGACATCGTCATTATCGCAGCGAATCGGGAGGTCGCTCAACCGTACCTGTTCGAGTTCGAGCAGATTCTCAGGCGCCTCAGGGTTTTCTGGTAGGCGAGTGTCGCTGCCGGCGAGCGAGCGACTCTCCGTGGCGGAGAATTGCAGCGACCGAATTGGCGGCGTGGAGGAATCGGCGCATTTAGCGCGAGCCTTGCGGTCGAATTCCGTCATGCCGCGTTTCGCTTGGTGCGGGCCGTTTGATCGAGAACTCGTCGCGCCGGGAGCGCTCAGTGAAGAGCGGACGCTCCGAACGCGGCGCGCAATGGCTTGAGGGAGGCAGCATTGAACAACCAATCATCCGACGAGACGCCGCACCTGTACAACCTCTACCCGCGTCTCGCAGGGCCGATGACGGCATGGCCGACACACGCCGCACGGGCCGTGGCCATGGGCTTCGACTGGTTGTACCTCAACCCATGGCACTATCCGGGATTCTCCGGAAGCTGCTACGCGGTCAAGGACTATGGCAGGGTGGATCCGCGCCTGCTGCCCGAGGGACACCCGGACAAGCACGATGATGAAGCAATCCGCGCCGACGGCGGGCTCGGCGTACTGCAGGAGACGCTCGCGCAAGTTCGCGCTGCAGGCATGCGACCGATCATGGATCTGGTGATCAACCACACGTCGCGCGACTCGCCTCTCGTGCAAGACCACCCGGAGTGGTTCGTCCGTGATTCGAGTGGCGCGATCGAGAGTCCGTCGGCGATCGACCCGGCCGACGCCCGCAGGGTGACCGTGTGGGGGGATCTGGCCGAAATCGACAACGCGTGCTCGCCGGATCGCGACGGTCTCTGGCGCCACTGGATCCGGGTCGTCGAACGCGGTATGCAACTGGGCTTCGAAGGCTTTCGCTGCGACGCGGCCTACAAGGTACCGGCCGATCTGTGGCGCGAACTCATCGGTGCTGCTACGCGTCTGCGGCCCGGCGTCCTCTTCTTCGGCGAAATCCTCGGTGCGCGGCTGGACGAAATGGAAGCGATGCGCGAATCCGGGCTCCACTTCACCTTCAATAGCTCCATGTGGTGGGACTTCTCCGCCCCGTGGTGCCTGGAGCAGCAGCGCGCCCAGCAGCCGGGGATGCGCTCCGTAAGCTTTCCGGAATCGCACGACACGCCGCGGGTGTGGAACGAATCGGGCGGCAGGCTCGCCGTCCAGAAGCAACGCTATGCCTTTGCCGCAGGGTTTGCCTCCGGCCTGATGATGCCAGCCGGCTACGAATTCGGATTCCGGCGGCGAATCGACGTGGTGTTGACCCAGGCCAGCGACTGGGAAACGCCGAACGCCGATCTCAGTGAATTCGTAGCGCGGGTGAACTGGACGCGGCGAGCGAATCCTGTGCTTGCCTGCGAGGCGACATCGGCCCTCTCTGGCCTCGACAGCGCGACATTGCTGCTGGAGAAGCGGGCGGATTCTTCACTGGGCTATATCGCGATCAACAAGGACTGGGATGCCGAACAGGTGATCGACCTTCCCGAGATGGCGCGTGGCTGCCGGGTGATACGCGTCTGTCGGGACAGCGCGCCGTTGAGCGAGGTATCCGGTCTGCATCTCTTGCTCGATCCAGCCGAGGTTGTCTATCTGGTCTCTGCCGGGTAACGAGACTCCGCTGCGGGGACCTGGCGTCGACGTCAGAGTTGCCGGCGGGCCCGCCCGAAAGGGCCTTCCGAAATCAGTACGGGCGTGGGTTTGCGGGGGTGGAGCCCGAAAGCAGAGTGATTGTTTGGGTGTTCGGCGCCGAGCCGGGCGCCAACCGATATTGCATTCATTGGAACCTCGTTGGCCGCGCATCGAGTTCACGGCGAGATCCCTGCAATATTAAAGCCCGGTTGCCGGCACGGGGGCACTGCGGACGCACGGCTCATTGTCCATTGGGCGGCGCAAACTCATAGCGCGATCCGCTGCAACAACAGATTCGGTGCCTTGAACAGTCCCTGCGCTTCGACACCGGGCTCGAGGTTCAACTCGTCCGCCGCGGAACGCGTCACCGTCGCGCTAAGTGTGCGTCCGCCGCGTATTTTGATCGTCAAGTCCGCATTCAACGTAAGCGTCCTCCCCCACCACCTGATCTCATCGTGCTTCTCC
>JAIBJL010000486.1 GCA_020029545.1 Gammaproteobacteria bacterium | reverse complement strand
AAACTCCGTTTCCTGCTCTGAGTGCGCAGGTAGATGGAATCACCCCTGGACCGACGATGCTGCAACCGCTCGCTCGCTCTTTGCATGATCTGCGCAACGCCGCAGATGCGCCATCGCTCGCCGACGCGGTGGAAAGGTCTCTCTGCGACCGCGGCTTCAACGGTTTTCTTTTTTACGATGTTGCCCGGCCGCTCGGAGAAGGCGCGGTAATCCGCAACTTTGACGATGGCCTGGTCGCACGCTACGACCATCTGAAGCTCTGGAAAATGGATCCGCTGGGAGTGCAAGGAAGCGAGCGAAGACAGCCCATCGTGTGGGATGCCCGCTACCCGGCTGAATACCGCGAGCAGGAGTTGCTGTGGGACCCGCTGATCGCAGCCGGATTCCGTAATTTCATCGCGATCCCTATCTACGGGCCCACGGGACGCCGCAACATCTTTGTCGGTTTCGCGGAAAAATTTCGCCGTTCGGCGCGCGTCACCGAGCGCGTCATCGATGAGTTCGTCGTGATCGCCTATCACATCATCGCCGAGCGCACCGTCAACTTTCACCTGAGCAACGTGATGGGCAAATTAGAAGTGCCCTCAAAGCATCAAGCGGCGCTGAAAGCGCTGCGAGCTGGCTTGTTCGACGTCGACTGACGACCAGCTCGTAACGCTGCAGGTCTATCCGGCCGGCACTGAATATTGAAACCGCCGCGCTGGCCAGGACATGGGATTCCTCACCCGATTGGGGATGTCCTGCGGCGCGATGCCGAGGAAGCCGAATTCCGGAGGGATGCCGATTGCGCTGCTGGTGCCGATGGACCTGAGGGATAGCATTTACGTTTGCAGCGAGCCACGCAGATGCGTGAATCCGCTGGCCGGAGCATTGGCGCCCTGCTCGGTACGTGGGAGCTCTTGGTACGTGCGCTACGCTCTCACTTCTGACCCGGGCCCCCAGCCCCGCGCCCAATCCTCAAACCAGCGTGATTCCCTGCGCCGAAAGCGGCAACGAGCGCACGGGTTTGCCGTTCGCAACCGCGAGCGCATTCGCAAGCGCGGGCGCGATCACCGGCGTTCCCGGTTCACCCACCCCCGTGGGCTTGTTGGTCGACGGCACGATGTGCACGTCGATGGCCGGCATCTGGTTCATGCGCAACACCGGGTAGTCGTCGAAGTTGCTCTGCTCCACTTTGCCATCCTTGAGCGTTATCGCGCCGCTGAGCGCGGCCGCAAGGCCGTAACCGATACCCGACTCCATTTGCATGGCGACGATGTTGGGATTCACGGCGACGCCGCAGTCGACTGCGCAGACCACCTTCGCGAGCTTCAAGCCATCGGGCGTGCGCTTCAACTGCGCAACCTGCGCCACCACGGTGTTGAACGATTCGTGCAGCGCCAGGCCCCACATTTCGTCCTTGGGGCGCGGCTTCTGCCATCCTGACTTATTCGCCACCAGGTCGAGCACCGCTCGATGCCGCGCATGCTTTTCAGACAGCAGTGCGCGACGCAACGCATACGGATCCTGCTTCGTCGCGCGCGCGATGTCGTCCAGGAAGCATTCCGTCGCGAACGCCGTGTGAGTCGATCCCACCGCGCGCCACCATTGCACCGGCACCGGCACCTGAGTCGTGTGCAGTTCCACCGACAGGTTCGGGATGGAATACGGCAGGTTGTTCGAACCTTCCACGGACGCACTGTCGATAGGGCCCGCGGCGGCGAACGCGGTGCCCGCCATGATGGACTGGCCGACGATGCGGTTTTGCCAGGCGATGACGCGGCCTTTCTGGTCCAGTCCCGCCTTCATCACATGCACGAATAATGGCCTGTAGAAGCCGGCGCGCGTGTCTTCTTCACGCGTCCACACCATCTTCACCGGGACAGCGACGTTCGCCGCCTTGGCGATGCTCGCCGCCTCCAGCACGTAGTCCGCGAAAGGATTGGCGCGGCGGCCGAAACTGCCGCCGGCGTACAGCATGTGCAGCGAGATTTTTTCCGGCGGAAGCTTGAGCATCTGGGCCAGCATTCCCTGGTCGATGCTCTGGAACTGTTCCCCGTTCCACACTTCGCATTCGCCCGCGCCGAGGCGCACCACGCAATTCAGCGGCTCCATCGACGCGTGCGCGAGGTACGGAAATTCGTAGGTCGCTTCCAGCGTCCGCGCGGCGCTCGCAAACGCCTGGTCGACATCGCCATCCTTGCGCGCCGAGGCACCCGGCTGCTGCGCCAGTTCGCGATACTCTTTGAACAGGTCGGCCGAATTCCCCTTGTACGCGGCCGACTCGTCCCATTCGATGGTCAGCAGGTCGCGCGCCTGCTTCGCTGCCCAGAAATCGGTGGCAAGCACGGCTACGCCTGAACGCAACGGCGTCTCGAACGCGACCACCGACTTCACGCCCTTGACGGCCTTGGCCTTGGCAGCATCGAAACTCTTGAGCTTGGCGCCGAAACGCGGCGGATGGGCGACCACCGCGGTGAGCATGCCCGGCAGTTTGACGTCCTGCGTAAACATTGCCGTGCCCGTCGACTTGGCGCGACTGTCGACGCGTGACGCATTCTTGCCGATGAAAGTGAAGTTGCCTGGCTTGGTCTTCACGTCGGTGGGCACGGGCAACTTCACTGCGTCCGCGACGAGTTCGCCAAAGCCCGCCTGCTGCTTCGAAGCCTGGTGCATGACCTGGCCGGCGGACACCGTGATCTCGCTGGCGGGCACGGACCAGCGTTGCGCGGCGGCGGTGACCAGCATGGCGCGCGCCGTCGCGCCGGCCTGGCGCAACTGGTCGTACGAATTCGCGATAGACGAACTGCCGCCCGTGCCCTGCGCGGGACCGAAGTTCAGATTGTTGTAGAGCTTGGGATTGGCCGGCGCGCCTTCGACCTTGATCTGTTTCCAGTCGGCATCGAGTTCTTCGGCGACCAATGTCGCAAGGCCGGTATAAGCGCCCTGCCCCATTTCAACGTGCTTGGAGATGATGGTGACCGTGCCGTCCTCGCCGATGCGCACGAAGGCGTTGGGTGCGAGCGTGGCGCCTGTGCCGCCAGCCAGCGCTTCGCTCCCTTTGCCCGGCAACCAGAAGGCGATGGTAAGCACCGCGCCCGCCTTCAGGATGTCGCGGCGAGAAGCTTGCAGAAGAAATTTGTCGGTCACTGCGTTCATGTGAGTGTGCTCCGATCAAGCCAGCGACTTCGCAGCGCGCTTGATGGCGGTGCGAATACGCACATAGGTGGCGCAGCGGCAGATGTTGCCGCTCATCGCGGCGTCGATATCCGCGTCGGTGGGATTCTTGTTGGTGCTCAGCAGCCCCGTGGCGCTCATCACCTGTCCGGACTGGCAATAGCCGCACTGCGGAACGTCTTCCGCAATCCATGCGTCCTGCACTGCTTTGCCTACGGGAGATTCGCCCACCGCTTCGATGGTGGTGATCTTCATGCCGGCGACGCCGGAGACCGGCAGCACACAACTGCGCGTGGGTGCGCCGTTTATATGCACGGTGCAGGCGCCGCACAGCGCTCTGCCGCAGCCGTATTTGCTGCCCGTCATCCCCAGGTGATCGCGCAATACCCACAGCAGCGGCGTATCGGGCGCGGCGTCGGTTTCGAACTGCTTGCCATTGATATCGAGAGTGGTCATGGGAAGAACCTCGAAATGGCGCGGAGCGCGGGACTATGAACGGCGAGTATCCTACGCTGAAACCGGATGGCGGCGCGGTCAGTAGCTCTCGACATTTATTTCTAAGATGGTGCCAGCTGATACCAACCTAAATATTCTCAGATAGTCTGAGCAAGACGTCCCATACTTTCAGTATTAAGCGCGAGACGTTCATCCCAACGTCCTGCAAGTTCCAAAGCACCCATCTTAACCGATGTTTCAACGACGTAACGGGCACGACCGAGGCGGCGTCCCATGAAGCGTGCAAATGCCTGCTCGATATCTTCCGAACTATCCAACTCCTCACCGAGAACCACCGCATCCTCGACTGCCAAGCCCGCGCCAAAACCCAGATGCGGTGTGGTCGCGTGAGCGGCGTCGCCCACCAAAAGAACCCTGC
>JAIBJL010000170.1 GCA_020029545.1 Gammaproteobacteria bacterium | reverse complement strand
GTGACACAGCGCGTCGGCGCACAGCATGACGCGGAGCATCAGGTGATCGAATGCCTTGCCGAAATCCTGTGGGAGGCACAGAGTGCCGGCAGACCACCGGATGAAACTAGATATCTGCAGAAAGTGCGCGCGATAGCACGTCAGTGACGTCAGGCAGAAGCACAGTGCTCGGCCAGGATATCGTCACATCGCGGTCAGTGTGCCGCTGATCAATACCTGGCTCTGAGCCACGTTGATTCCCTCACTCCAATATATAGGTGATGATCATCAGCATCTGAATCGCAACCCAAGCGATCAGTAATTTCTTTTCTCCCAGTGTTGCAAGGTGATCGCCGAATGGAGTCGTCAGAACCCACAAAGGAATGACCCACAGAAATGCGGTGCCCCAGTGTGTCTGCAGATCGACGCCAGCGAGCAATGAGAGCAGCAGCATGACGATCAGCGGGCCCCATGCGTGAATAGCAAAGAACGTCCGGACCTGCGAAGCGCCGCTACTGTGCGTCGCTTGATCCCGCGCCTTGCCACGCCGCAGCCAGCCGAGCAGAACCAGCAAAGGCAGCAGCCGCACGATCTGGTCGGCCGTGAAACTCGCCATCCGGCTGCAACGGCGGACAAACGAAAGGCTCGCGGCAAGAGAGTGTGAGGCATAGCCAAATGTCGGAAAGTCGTTCTGATACAGCCAAATGACGTGCGGGCTGATTGCGGCCAGGAAAATAGTTCCAGCGATTGCAAACCGTCCGGTGAGTTTTGCAGGCGTGGTGCGATGTGCCAGCACCAGAAACAGCGCGTTGCACGCAATCGGTACTGCCATCTGATATTTAGACAGCATTCCAATGGCCCAGCACACGCCAAGCGCGATCCACCAGCGGGCTTGCCAGCTGTGCGAGCAGCGCCACGTGCAATACATTGAGGCCGCCGTGGCCGTCAGCAGCACGGTGTTATGATTGTAAAAGTGCATCCGGAAGGCGTAGTAGTTGATACAAGTGATGAACAACACTGCGAGCACAGCCTTTGCGCGCCCGAGGCTTTCGTCCGTCAGACGCCATGCAAGCAACAGCATTGCGGCGACCTGCAGTCCTCCGAGCACATAGGTCAGCGGTACGGTCTTGGGAAATACCAGGGCGAACAGGCACAGTATCCACGTCGGAAACGGCGGATGCTTGCTGTAGCCAAGCGCTGGATGATCCGACCACACGATCTGTTCGATGTTGTCCCCGGGGATTTCACTGTGTAACAGCAGAGGCAAGACGATCCAGATCAGAAAATATCCCGCGATCAACAGGCCGAACGTCAGCGCGTAGCGGGCCGATGCAACAGTGGAGTTCAATGGATTGTTGCGGGAATGCATGACATCTTGTTGAGTGATCATCCGGCGGCTCGAAATGGGATAAGTTCGATATTCTGCTGACGTAACAGTTCCGACCATGCGGTCGATGCAAAAAAATCATACTCGGCTGACCGCGCCACGTGATGCAACGTTGCGGCGCCGGGCAATTCAGGGTGGCACATGATCAATCCTCCATCGGCGATCGACGTCGCCCAGGAAAGCATGCGATCCGCGTACGGCACTGCGCTTGAGAAATCATAAACACCGGCAAAATCCGTGTTGGTCATCAATGCATTGCGGGTCGCCATCGCCTTGAATGCTGCGGCGCCGAGCCGTTGAATGATCAGTGCTTTAGTGCCGCGCGGCTGCCGGGCGATCGTCGATCGCAATGCGATGTGTCGGCCATAGCGCACCCTGATCTCTTCGATCAGCTGACCGCGAATCACCGGCAGCTGGTGCACGTGTTGATGACCGTCGACAAACTCCGGAGCGCGTGAGAATTGCGCTTCGAAGCGGTCGAACTGGCGACTAATTTCCCGGCGCACATTCGCCGCGCTCGCGCCGCGTACATAGCATCGCCACCACCACTGATGCAGCGATGCGTAACGGTTCTCACTGTGCGTAGAACTCGTGAAGGCTTCGGTGAGGTTCAAATGTAGTCCGATCGAAACATCGTCAGCGAGTTCGAGCAGAGGCGCGATGTAGCTTGCGAGATGCGGCGCATCCACAAAGCAGCTGGTTGCAGTCAGGGAGCGCTGTCTGACGAGTTGCAGAACGGCTTCGCAGATGTGCGAACTCATGCCGAAGTCATCGGCACACAGCGTGATGCGGCGCATGCTGGCCGCGTTCACGTGCGTGCCCGCGCTGGTGTTTCGATGAACACCCAGAGACTCAGAGCCGCATAGGTAGCGACGGCGACCGACACCAGCACCAGGGCCAGAGCGATGCGATAGTCCAACGACGTCCAGCGCAGCAATGCTGCGTAAGCAGCGCTGTTAAGTGCGAATGCAGTCAACGATGTCACCGTGAATTTGAGCAATCGCCGGTCGCCCGGCGAGCTGCCGGCAAACGTCAATCTTGATTGACCCTGATAGCTGACGATGAGCGCAACAAGATAGCCCCCGACGTTTGCGAGCAGCGGCGGCCAGTGGCCCATACTTACCAGTGCGACGGCGACGCCGAAATGCGTTGCGGCGGCGAGTACACCCACCAGCGCGAATAGAAAATATCGCAGCGGCCGCACCTAACGTTGGGCAACGCGCGCCGCAGGCACCACAGCGGCCGTAGCTTCTTTTTCTTTGCGGGGCAGAGAACGCGCCACGACGTAAAGCGGGCGGTGTTTTGCTTCTTCGAACACCCGTCCGACGTATTCACCGACGATTCCGATCGCCATCAGTTGCACACCGGACAGAAACAGAATGGACGCGGCGAGCGTAGTGAAGCCCGGAATCGGCTGCCCCATGAACAGCGCCTCGAACACGATCCAGCAGCCCGCGAGTCCGGACAGCGCTGCGATCGTCAGGCCCACGAGCAGCAAGGCACGCAATGGAACCTTCGAAAATGCAGTGATGCCGGTCAAGGCAAGCTTCGCGAGTTTCAGAGCGCCAAACTTGCTCTCGCCGCCATCGCGTTGCGCCGGCTCGAACTCGATCCCTTCGGACTTGAAGCCGACCCATGCGTACAGGCCTTTCATGAATCGCGTGCGTTCGGGAAGCGCCTTGAGCACATCGATCACCTTGCGGTCGACCAGCCGGAAGTCGCCACCATCGCGCGGAATCTGTACGCGCTCATCGCCTGCGATGAATCGATAGAAGGCCCGGCTTGCCGCACGCTTGAGGCGTGATTCGTTGTTGCGGGCCTTGACGCCATAGACCATGTCGATGCCTGTCTTCCAGCGTTCCACCATCTCGGCGATCAATTCGACGGGATGCTGGAAGTCGGCATCCAGAATGACCGCACAATCGCCCGTGGCGGCATCGAGTCCGGCCTGGATCGCGAGTTCTTTGCCGAAGTTGCGCGAGAGTTCGACGTAGTGCACATCGAGAGATTCGACAAGCTGCAGGATTTCCTGCGCCGAAGCATCGGAGCTGCCATCGTTGACGACGACGATATTGACGCTGGGAGTGATACCGCGGGCCGCTTCGTGCAGCGTCCGCAGAAACCGCCCGATTAATCTCTCTTCATTGAACACCGGTACGACGCAGGACAGGGTGAATCGTTGCCGGCTGGCGATCACGGCGCCTTCATTCAACTCATGTGTAAGCACGCGATTGCCCCGTTCCCGATATTTCTTCCATGGCGTATTCTGATTGGGCTAGTGCGGTACGGACTTTCATGAAGCCGTGTAAGTTTCGGAGTTTTTCGCAGAGAATTCAAGACATGGCGCCGTCGACACGTCCGTGTCCGAGCTTGGCCAGGCTATCTGCCGATCAACGTCACGACGCGCGTCGATCCGTTGGCGCGCTTGCCCCGGATTGGTCGTTCTGGTTGAACCGAGCGGTGGAATTGCCGGCGAGACGCCTGTCGAATTAGCGAATAGACTTCGATTGCTGCGTTGTGGACTGTCGTGCGACCATTCCGCACCTACAACGAGAACGTGCACGCAACATCAAGCATGAAGAATCAGCCGTTCCATGTGCGCATGGGCTTTGCCGTACACGGACTCATGGCCGCGTTGCGCTCAGAATCGAGCTTTCGAATTCAGGCGCTCGCGGCAGTTGCCTTATTCGTTCTGCTGATCGCAACGCACCCACCACCGTGGTGGTGGGTGGTGATGATTCTCACGGTCACGATCGTCATGGCCACCGAGCTGCTGAACACTGCCGTCGAGCATCTGGCCGATCATCTGCACCCCGAACTGCATCCACGCATCCGTATCGTCAAAGATTGCGCTGCCGCTGCGGTATTGCTTGCGAGTCTTGGAGCGCTGTGCGTCGCGGCGGTTTTTGTATGCGATGTATTGCTGCAGCGAGGCTGATCAGCTCCACTCGGTTGAATATTTAACGGATGGCGACTGAATAGTTGAGCACCAGTCCGCCCTGAACCGGCTGCAGATCGATAGCGAAGTCGTTGCGATGGCCCTGTCGCTGCAACACAAAACGTGCAGTGGCTGCACCGAGTGCAGCCCCCGCGACCGTATCGGATAACCAGTGTTCGCTTTCCCGCAGACGCAGATATGCAGTTGCTCCGGCCACGCCGTAGCCGAGCCCGCGACGCAACCATCGGTATTCATCGCCGCCCGATTCGGCCATCACAGTTCCGACAGCGAACGCGACAGTCGTGTGAAAGGAAGGGAACGAGGATCCGCTCGTGAACCATCGATCGACGTTACTGGTCTCGTTCGGTCGTTCACGTCCCAACGCGAATTTGAGGGCCAGGGCGCTGATCGCGCTGAGGCCACCCGCTTCCACCATCGACCAGCCTTCGCGATATCCGTTGCGATCGCGCAGCAGCGTGGCGTAAACCCAGGTTCCGGCAACGAGCGCGGCGGCGGGAATTGCATCACGGGTGCTCTTCGGATCGGTGCCCCTGGGCGCCGCATATTTTCCATCGATGAAATGCGTCCGTACATTGTCGTCGAATTGATGCGCAACGCCGATCGCGGCGACGGAGCCACCAAAATACAGCCAATCCTCGGAGTCCCAACGAGCGGGCGCCGTGAAATAAAGTCTCGAGTCTTCCAGGGTTCGACCAATCACGTTGTCGGACTGAGCAGTTGCGGGAAGAGTGCAGAGCAGCGGGGAACACAGCAGTATCGATGTCAGCGAACGTATCTGTTTATTTGTCATCGGGGTCGTCGTCAGCGAAAAAATCTGTCAGCGAGTCTATAGAGACGAAAGTATCGCGGAAATCCATCGATCTCGTCGGTAATCCTGCTGCGCGAGACCGGGAGGTCTCGCGCATCGCGTTCGGGGACCGAATTCTTCCCTGTGCTGCGCTCGATCCATCCGCCATGCTGGTTCGTTCGTCAGCCGTCCGCAGCCCTGGCCCTTGCCACTGCGTAAATCAGCGGGCGCGCTTGTCGGCGAATTCAAAACCGCGCCGATGATGTAGTGGCCGAGACCCATGCGACGGTCCTTGAGCAGAATGGACCTTACTCATCTGACTCCTCCATGATTCTGCCCAAAGTGAGCTAGTTCTTTAGAATCATGGCCTTACATTCATCACGCGTTACCCACAAACACCTCGCCGTTCCCTCTCGCCGCATGCAATGCTAGATTTCCGGCCCCTTATCGTCGCTGACCAGTTGATCGCCAATGTCATCGAGCCACGCCGTCCGCAACCTCTCCACAACTCATTCATCGTCCGGACCGGCATCGTCCAGCCAGCCGCGTGGCCCGATTCGCCAGGACGATGTCATTCAAAGCGTCGCCGATGCGCTCCAGTACATTTCTTATTACCACTCGCCCGACTTCATCCAGGCGATGGCAAAGGCGTACGAAAGCGAAGCGAACCCGGCCGCAAAAGATGCGATCAAACAGATCCTGGTCAACTCGCGCATGTGCGCCGAAGGCCATCGCCCCATCTGCCAGGACACCGGCATCGTCACCATCTTCGTCAAGGTCGGCATGCACGTGCAGTGGGACGCGACAATGAGCCTCACCGACATGATCAACGAAGGGGTGCGGCGCGCCTATAACCATCCGGACAACATGCTGCGAGCTTCGATCGTGTCGGACCCCGCGTTCGATCGCAGGAACACGCGCGATAACACACCCGCCGTGATTCACATGGAAGTCGTGCCCGGACACGAACTCGAGATTGCACTGGCGGCAAAAGGCGGCGGCTCGGAAAACAAATCCAAGCTGACGATGCTCAATCCCTCCGACTCTATCGTCGACTGGATCGTCAAGACGGTGCCGACCATGGGTGCCGGCTGGTGTCCACCGGGCATGCTCGGAATCGGCATCGGCGGTACGTCGGAAAAAGCGATGGTGCTCGCGAAGGAATCGCTGTTCGAGCCCATCGACATCCACGAAGTGCGCGCGCGCGGACCGCAGAACAAGATCGAGGCACTGCGCCTGGAGATCATGGACAAGGTGAATGCACTCGGCATCGGTGCACAGGGCCTGGGCGGCCTGACCACGGTGCTCGATGTGAAGATCAAGGATTTTCCGACCCATGCCGCATCGCTGCCTGTCGCGGTCATTCCCAACTGCGCAGCAACTCGTCACGCCCACTTCGTACTCGATGGCTCCGGTCCGGTGAAACTCGATCCGCCCGATCTGGATCTGTGGCCGAAGCTGACCTTCCAGGCCTCTGCCGATGCGACGCGCGTCAACCTCGACACGCTGACAGCTGCGGAAGTAGCCTCGTGGAAGCCGGGACAACGACTGCTGCTGAACGGCAAGATGCTCACCGGCCGCGACGCCGCTCACAAGCGATTGAGCCAGTTGATCGAAGCCGGCAAGCCGCTGCCCGAAGGACTCGACTTCACGAATCGCGTGATCTACTACGTGGGCCCGGTCGATCCAGTCAAAGGCGAAGCCGTCGGTCCTGCGGGTCCGACGACCGCCACCCGCATGGACAAATTCACCGAACTCATGCTGGGCAAGACCGGACTGATTGCAATGATCGGCAAATCCGAACGGGGCCCCGAAGCCATCCAGGTCATCAAGAAATATCAGCGCGCTTACTTGATGGCCGTCGGCGGCGCCGCCTACCTGGTGTCGAAGGCGATCAAGTCGAGCCGTGTCGTTGCCTTCGCCGACTTGGGGATGGAAGCAATTTACGAATTCGACGTGAAGGACATGCCCGTGACGGTCGCCGTCGATGCGACCGGAGAATCCGTGCACGACACCGGCCCGGCCGAATGGAAAAAGCGCATCGCCGGCATTCCCGTCCGCATCGAAAACTAACCGCTCCAATGCGATCGACACGATGAATCTCGAACGCGCCATTCTGCTGCCGGTGGTGGCAATGGTGCTACTGACGGCCATCGTGTGGCTGCGCATGTATTCAGAGCGGCTCGGCGAAATACGCGCGCGGCGGATTCCTCCGCAACAACTGGCCAGCGCTTATCAGGCCGCGCAGATTCTGCAGAACACCCGCGCCGCCGACAATTTCCGCAACCTGTTTGAAATGCCGGTGCTGTTCTATGCACTGTGCCTGTGTCTTGCAGTATCGCAGCTCGCCAATCTGGTCTTGCTCGCCTTGGCGTGGGGCTATGTCGCGTTGCGCGTATATCACAGCTGGGTTCATCTCACGCACAACACGGTGATACGCCGCTTCCAGGCATACGTTGCGAGCGGCCTGGTACTGTTCACCATGTGGGGCGTGTTCGCGATTCGTCTCATCGCCGTAGATTGACATTGACCGCTCGCACGCCAGCTGTAATACAGTATGTATTGCAGAGTGCCTGCCGACACTGTCATGGCAACCCGAACAGTCAGCCACCCAGCAATTCGAGCCGCGCCGCGCCCGTTGCCGTCTTACCTTTAAAGGTGCCAGTCACGCTGCTGACTCCTTCGAAGCCGCCACCAAAACTCTGCATCGTGAACTCTTGATTGTTCGGCGACGCCACGATTGTGAGCACCGTGTCGAATTGCGGAATCTCGATGGTCCACTTCAGGAGGTAGGTGTTGCCTGTGGCGGGGCTCCGCCATACGTAATTGCGATCCGCGGTGATATTGGCGGCAGCGACCGTCTGTGATCCATCCTTGTGCAGGATCGTGGCGAAGGATCGCTCCTTCCCGATCGTCTTATCGTAAGCGGACCAAACGCTCAGCGCCTCGCCGCTGGTAAGATTGATGCCGAACCAGGTCCACTTCTCCTTAGTGGGGGATTCCACAGTCCCCCATTGACGGTCAAACCAGCTGTTCCCGTGCACTTCATAGGTCTGGTTGCCGAGGGTAACGCCTCCGACCGTCGCCAGCACCGGCACCGAGTATTGGTGGGCGTCCATTCCGCCAAGTGGAAAACGTCCCGTTCCACCATTAAAGATGGCTGGGCTCGCGGCGCGCAGATGGACATCAAAGCTACCGCCATCCATGGTGGCAACGGCGTGCAAATCGTCGAAATCGCCTCGAAGGCTCCCCGTGGCGCTCACAATGTCGAGTCCCGTTGAACTTACGGTCGCCTGGGTTAGCGGATAGGCTTGGCTGCCGCTGAAATAGGCACCTGTCGTTGCGTTCGTCAGCGATACATTCTCAACCAGTACCGCGCCTTGGGGCGTGTTCAGGAGCAGCGGATTATAAATGTAGCCAATCACCTGTCCTGCTGCGGAAAAATAGCCGCCCGCCCACCAAGAGTTGGCGGTGCAGCCCGCCTTCATCTGCAAATCGTCCACGACGTTCAGCAATGGGCCGACACCGGCGGTACCGGTCTTGAACACCGCTGCGCCTAGCGCGGAGTCCCAACTCACCGGACTGGGCAGACTTTGCACCTGCAAGGGTGAAACGACGTTCGCATCATTTCTCATGCGGTTCTCCAATTCTTGATTGAGTTCAGTCCACGGCAAGACTGCCATCGCGGAAGCCCTGCGGGATACTCCTACGAATCTACGAAGACATCATGAGTAAATGTATCCAGTCAACGCGGGTTCCCGTGCTTGGTAAAGGCTGCTAGAACCACACTCGCAGCCCCGCGACAACCTGTAGATCATCATCGTCATGACCCACGGCGCGCGCCAGATCCGCGGTGTCGCCGTAAGAACGCGTCCATACGACGCCGACGTAGGGTGCAAACTCGCGGCGGAACTCATATCGCAGTCGCAGGCCGATTTCCGAGTCCGCCAGGCCTGTCCCGATGCTATTGCGCGGATCGTCCTTGCCATACAGATCGAATTCTACTTTCGACTGAAGAATCAGCCGCTGGGTCATGCGCAGCTCATACTCGCCAGAGAATCGCGCGGCGGTCCGACCTTTCTCACCGACATAGACCGTCGCATCCACTTCAAACCAGTACGGTGCGAGTCCGTGTACGCCAAAAGCCGCCCATGTGCGTGATGGACCGTCGCCAAAATCATGGCGTATCCCGCCCTGCACATCCCACCAACGCGTAACGACACGATCCCAGAACAGCTCGGCGAGCCCTTCGTTGTCGCTCCCCATACGATTGCCTTCGGACCTCAACCACGCCTTGTTGTAGTCGTTGCCGTACCAGGCTTGTCCGTCCCAATGCATAGCATTGCTGTTGTCGATCTCGTGCCATTCAAACTCATCCAGCAACACCATGGCGACTGCGGACGTGTCATCCATCTGCATGAGCTCAGCCATCTGTTCATTCGACATCTCATGCATCGGATGCTGCGGCGGATCCGGCGGGACATGTCTCGCCTCGCTTTCGGTGGGCTCATCCCGTTCGCGACTCCCGTGTTGGGCATGTGGATCGTTCTCGATCGTTTGCTCAACAGGTGGCTGATGTTGCGCATGCCCCGCCGCAGCCGGTGTTTGCACATGCGGCGGCTGGTGTTGGTGCTGCGAATGCTCTTCGGCTTGTGGCTGTGGCGGGCTCGTCTGGCGGGTCGGATCGTCGGCCCCTCGGGCGAGTCCTGCGCTGAGCA
>JAIBJL010000485.1 GCA_020029545.1 Gammaproteobacteria bacterium | reverse complement strand
AGTCGGCCGGATTCATGTTCATCTTTGTCGCGCCCCGTGTCGCACATGTCATTCCGCTGCGGGCACTACAGGATGCAGGCTACCTGAACGAAGTCCGTGAACTGGTGAAGCAGAAGGTCACATAGGGAGAATGAATTCAGAACGAGCGTATGACAGCTTGCGCAAGGACGGCGCGCCCTGGCTGCAACTTGGCTGCGCGATCCGAAACGGGACGTAGGTCCCTGCCTCGCCGGCATGCCGACGATCGCGACGTCCAGGCTAGCCTGGTCGAAGTAGTTGGCCTTTACTACCTCGACGTCGGGATGGTCCTGGCGCGGCTGTTCCACTGTTTCGGGATTCGAGGCAATCAGGCGAAGCTGGACATCCGGCGCATGAAACCCGATGTACCGGACCATCGGGTCCGATGTGTCCACTCGCGCCAAAGATTGCGATGCTGTCCGGGATGGGCTCGATGAAGGAGGTCGAAGTCATGCCGTGCCTCGCTGTCCGCAAATAAAATATTCGACTTTGGCAGGCGGGTTGGTCCGGATTCTGCGTTTCAATAATCATGGGGAGCACCGACACATGAACCGGCACCTGCCTGCCGGCGATGGGATCATCCAGACGCTGTCCGCGCGTTTTCGCGTACCGCTGCGCCGCTATTTCGAAAAGCGCGGGGTCCCGCGTGATGAGGTCGATGATCTGGTACAGGAAGTATTTGCCAGGCTCGCCAACCGGGACGGCATCGAATCCATGGAACGGCTTGAGGCGTATTTGTTCGCCACCGCTTCGAATCTGTTGCATGACCGGCATCGACGCCTGACGAGTCACGCTGCCGGGGGTCACGAGCCGTACGAGGAAAGCATTCACGGCGGCCTGCAGGACATGCCCGGGCCGGATCGGGCCCTGCTCGGCGTGCAGCTGGTCGAGCAGCTCATCGCGGGACTTCGTGAACTGCCGGAACGGACGCGCGTGATCTTCACGCTCTACCACCTGGAGGATTTGCCGCACCGGCAGATTGCCCAACGTCTTGGCATTGCAGTGAGCACGATCGAAAAGCATATTGCGCGCGCGCACGCCCATCTGATCAGGAAGTTGGAACGACCATGACTATTCCGGGGAGCCGGCCGCAGGCAACGACGCAGACTGCGGATGCAGCCGGCCGCTGGGACGCGCGCCTGCGTGCGCCCGATTGCACGGCTGCCGAGCGCGCGGACTTTGCGGCCTGGTGCAATGCCGATCCGTTGCACCGCGCAGCTTTCGAACAGTTGCAGACCATCGTCGCGACTCTCCGCCATGATCGCAGTCGGGCCGATGTGCGCGCCCTGCGTGACGAGGCCTTGCGCGTCATGGGTACACACCGACGCCGAAGAATGGCGTGGGTCGCCGCGGTCGCCGGCGTGGCGGTTCTGGGCGTGAGCCTCGCGGTGCGGTTTGCCGGTGCCGAAATCTACGCGACCGGCACCGCAGAGCGATCCACCTTTACGCTGGCAGATGGTTCGGCGGTCGAGCTCAACGCGCAATCGCGAATCCAGGTGCACTACAGCGAGTCCCGGCGCTACGTCGAGCTGATCAAAGGCCAGGTGCTGTTCAACGTCGCGAAGAACGTGAACCGGCCTTTCATCGTGCGTGCCGGCAATCGCAATATCGTCGCCATCGGCACGCGGTTCGATGTGCGCCTGGACGCAGGTTCGGTGCAGGTCACCCTGATCGAAGGCAAGGTCCGCATCGAGCAGCAGGCCGCGCAGCCGAAGGACGCGATCCTGCTGACACCCGGCAAGCAATTGCTTGCGAGAAGCGGCCGTGATCCCTCGATTCGCAATATCGATGTCGCCAAAGTCGCCGGTTGGCACGACGGGCGCATTTTTCTCGACGATCTGCCGCTCGCGGAAGCCGTTGCTGAAATGAACAAACACAGCGCCGTGCAGATCACCGTCGACGATCCGGAGCTGGCGCAGTGGCGCGTCAGCGGCATGTTCAAGGCAGGTGAGCAGGAAGCCTTCGTCACCGCTCTTGAAGACTATTTTCCCATCGCCGTACAACACCGCGGCAGCCAGGAGATCGCCCTCACCGCTCGCCGTACGCAATGAAGGGCTGCGGCTTCCCCGCAAGTGGCAGGTATTTTCGGTCCAGCCAGGCGGGTTAAATGACGACCTGCGTTTATCGTAAGTTAAGGCCCATAAATTTTTAACTACCGGGCCGCAGGGGGGAGACTCAAGATGCGCCAACCCGCAGCGGTAACTGTTCACAAGATACAACCCATCCCGATGGCGGCGGTTCTGCTGGCCGTACTCGCTTCGGTTCCGGCCTGTGCCGCCGCCGATGTCACGCGGCACTTCGACATCACCACGCAGGCGCTTTCCACGGCCTTGGGCGAGTTTGCCCGCCAGAGCGACCGGCAGATTCTATTTTCGACCACGGTGGTCGACACCAGGCGCACCGAGGGCATCAAGGGAGAGTTCGAATCGGAAGCGGCGCTGCGCGAACTGCTGAAAGGCAGTGGTCTCAACTACCGTGTGACGGCTAATGACACCATTCTCGTCATGCTCGCGAAAGCCCAGGACGAGCGTGACGTATCCGGCAGCGAACCGGCCTCCTCCGTCACCGGCGGAGAAGAAGAAAAGATGGAGCTGGATGAGGTGGTGGTCACCGCGCAGAGACGCGAGGAAAGCGCACAGAAGGCAGCCATTGCCATTTCGGTGGTCGAACCGGAGGCCCTGCTGTCGGTCACCGCGCCCCAGCAACTGACCAAGCTCGTTCCAGCCGTGCAGATCAGCGCCACCGGCACCAGTCCGCTCATCTACGTGCGCGGGGTCGGAACATTGTCCGGAAATCCCTATACGGATGCGGCGGTGGCGGTGAACTACGACGGCATCTATCTCGGCCGTCCGTCGTCCATCTCCGGCCTGTATTACGACATGGAGCGCATCGAAGTCCTCAAGGGACCCCAGGGCACGCTCTATGGCCGCAACTCCACTGGCGGCGCGATGAACATCCTGCCTGCCAAGCCGGTGTTGGGCAGTCATTCCATGGATGCCACCCTGTCCGCCGGCAATTTCGATGCGGTCAATGCCCAGGCGGCCCTCAACCTGGCGCTTTCCGATGGGGTCGCGCTGCGCCTGGCCAGCAGCGCCTATTCCCACAGCGGCTACATGAGCGATGGCACCTATTCGGAGAAAGGTACCGGCGGACGTGCCCAGGTGCTTGTCGACTTGAACGACGGCTGGAGCGTTCGCGTCAGCACCGATTATTTCCATCTGGGTGGCACCGGGTCGTCCGGCACCCTATTGGGCGCCATCACGCCCACCGGATCGTTCGTGGCAGCGCCCTACGGTCGGGAGGTGGGGCTGCACGATCCGCGTACCGACGCCTTCCTGTCCAGCAGCGCTGCGTTCGTCAATGTCTCGGGAGCGGTCTTCGGGCCCAACGCGACCCGTCCGGATCTCGACAACAATTACTATGGCGCGAACTCCGAGATCAAGGCGGATCTGGGCATCGGCGAGCTGGTGGTCATTCCGGCCTGGCGGCGCGCGGA
>JAIBJL010000169.1 GCA_020029545.1 Gammaproteobacteria bacterium | reverse complement strand
CATTGGGGCGCGACGAAGGCCTGACCAAGCTGATTTTCGACCCGGAAACCCGCCGCGTCATCGGGGCCGGCATTGTTGGCCCCAACGCTGGCGACTTGATCGCCGAAGTCGGCCTGGCCATCGAGATGGGTTGCGATGCTGCAGACATCGGCCTGACCATCCACGCCCACCCGACACTGTCGGAAACCATCGCGTTCGCCGCCGAAGCTTTCGAGGGGACGCTGACGGATTTGTATATCCCGAAGCGGAAGTAGGGCGGGGAAACGGGCTACGGGCTACGGGCTACGGTCAGAAGGAGATCCCTCTGCTACACCCCTCGCTACGACCACCTCCATCCGACAGGCTGCTGAGCTTGCCTGCCCGAGCGAAAGGATTTCTTTCTCCGTAGCCCGTAGCCCGTCGCCGGTGGCCCCTTCCCCCCGTTTCCCATTCCCAACCCCGGCCATGGCTCCTTTGGGCCAGCGCAAGTTTTGCCGGCCTGAGCGTAGAATCCTCACACCGGGTTCGGGTCCGGCCAGCCCTGCGACAGCACGAATGACTGGCTGTAAACCGCCCATCACAAAACGAATCGGGGAGATGTCGTGGACTTCAACAAGATCATCGCGCGTGCCAAGGCGATCCTGCTGACGCCGAAAACCGAATGGCCAGTGATCGCCAACGAACCGGCGACCGTGGCGGATCTGTACAAGAACTACATTGTGATTCTGGCGGCCATCCCTGCCATATTCACATTCATCAAGTTGAGCCTGATCGGCATATCGTTACCGTTCGCCGGCACGATTCGCATCGGTATTGCCTCGGGCATCAGCGGCATGATCGTGACCTACGTCCTGTCGCTCGCAATGGTGTATGTGATGGCATTGATCGTCGATGCGCTCGCCCCGAGCTTCGGCGGACAGAAGAACTTGATTCAGGCGCTGAAGACGGTTGCCTACGCGTACACGGCCAGTTGGGTTGCCGGCATCGGACAAATTCTTTCCTATCTTGCGCTGCTGATCGCGTTGGCTGGGGGTATCTATGCGATCTACCAGCTGTACCTGGGGCTGCCGCATACCATGAAGTGTCCGCCGGAGAAATCTGCCGGCTACACGGCAGTCTCCATTATCGTTGCCATCGTACTCGGCTTTGTTGTCAGTCTGGTCGTCGGCGGTGTCACCGGCACGGGTGCCATGATGAGCGGTGGCGGCACGACGTTCTCCCGCAACAACAGCGACGTGCACTTCGACAAGGACAGCCCGCTCGGCAAGATGGAGCAGTGGAGCAAGAGCGTCGAGCAAGCCAGCAAGCACATGGAAGCTGCACAGAAATCCGGCAATCAGGATGCACAGGCCGCCGCATTCAAATCCATGATGGGTGCGGCGCTGGGTGGCGGCAACGTAGAAGCACTCGCGCCGGACCGATTGAAGGCATTCATTCCCGATTCGCTCGACGGTCTGCCGCGCACGGAAATCGTGGCAGAGCGCAATGGTGCGCTGGGCATGCAGATTTCCGAAGCCCACGGCACGTTCGCCAATGAAGCTGGCCGGTCGGTGCGGATCGAGATCACGGATGCCGGCACGGCGAAAGGCCTGCTCGGACTTGCCAGTTGGGCGGGTGTCGAAGGCGAAAAACAGACCGACAGCGGTTACGAAAAAACTTATCGCGACGCTGGCCGCCTTATTCATGAGGCATGGCAGGGCACGCGCGGCGAATACACGGTCGTCATTGCCGATCGCTTCACGGTACAGGCGCAGGGGAGCGCCGACAGCATCGATCAGCTCAAGGAAGCCGTGAGCGATCTCGACTTGAGCGGCCTGGAAGCTCTGAAGAACGAAGGAGTGAAGGAGTAGAGGAAGTGAGTGGTGAGTGGGGGGGAAGGGGATTCGGGATTCGGGGGGATTCGGTTAAGAGTGGAGGGACGAAGACGCTGGGGCGGCCATTCGGGTCTATTGGAAAGTTCTGTGTGACGTCGGTGAGAAAAAACGACACCGCCTGACGCGGCAAACCAATGATCGATCAGCGACCGGATGACGAATTGCGTGGTGCAAGCCCGAGTCGCTAATTTGTCGAACACTCACGCGTCCATGCTAAGGGAACCACAGCGATCGGATGGGTGTTGACAGCACCGACCCCACCCGGGACGCTCCCGAATCCAGAATCCCCTTCTTCCCACTCACCATTCACCACTCACTACTCACCACTCACCTTTCCAACCCATGAAAATCATCGACGTCCCCACGCCCGGCGGGCCGGAAGCGTTGCAGCTTGCCGACCGTCCCATGCCGGTCGCAGGTGACAACGAGATCCTGCTGCGCATCGCCGCTGCAGGAGTGAATCGCGCAGACGTGCTGCAGCGTCGTGGTGCTTATGCCTCACCACCGGGCGCACCTTCCCATCCTGGCCTCGAGGCCGCTGGAACGGTGGCAGCCGTGGGCAGCAACGTGCGCGAATTCAAAGTCGGCGACAGAGTGTGTGCGCTGCTGCAGGGTGGTGGCTACTCGCAGTACTGCGCCGTCAATGTGGCGCAGGTGTTGCCGATCCCGGGTGATCTGGATTTCATTGCGGCCGCATCGCTTGCGGAAACGTACTTCACGGTGTGGAGTAACGTGTTCGAGTTTGCACGGCTGCAGCCCGGAGAAAGTTTGCTGGTGCACGGCGGTTCCAGCGGGATCGGCGTTTCGGCAATTCAACTGGCGGCGGCACGCGGACACCTCGTTTACACCACCGCAGGATCGGATGAGAAATGCCGTTTCTGCGAAACGATCGGCGCAGCGCGGGCAATCAACTACAAGACGCAGGATTTCGTCGCCGAGATCGCGACGCTGACGAATCGCCAAGGTGTGAATGTGATTCTCGACATGGTGGGCGGCAAATACCTCGCGCGCAATCTGCAGTCGCTGGCAACCGAAGGCCGGCTCGCGATCATCGCAACGCAGGGCGGCAGCAAGGGCGAGATCGATGTGTCGCGGATCATGCAGCAACGGCTGATCGTGACCGGCTCCACGTTACGCACGCGCGACAGTGCCTTCAAAGGCATGATCAAGGCAAAGCTGCTCGAACATGTATGGCCGTTGATCGAATCGGGGAGAATCCGTCCGATCGTCGACAAGGTCTTTCCGATGCAGCAGGCCGCACAGGCGCACGCCTACATGGAAAGCAGCGAACACAAGGGCAAGATCGTTCTGGCGATCGACTGAGCAGTGCTAGCTCCTCGGCGCGATAGGGTTTCGCCGACTCCACCCCCAGTTGTTGACATCGCTGGTTTGAGTGGCGCGCGACGCGGCTCGCAACCAGTGTCACCACGATTTTCCACCTTGCCGCAAAAGCAGTCGGCGCTGCGGATACCCGCAGTAGGTAAGGGGGGAACGACTGACGTTCCGGCCGATTGATTTGTCAGCATGCGGACGTCAAACGCGGCATGCAGGACATTACATTCGGTATTGACTTCGAACTCGCCAGGCGGTTGGGGGGTCTAGCTCTAATGCATCTCTGTGCCGACGCCTTGCGATGAAGTCCGTCGAATTTCCGTCCGTCAGCCACATGTTCTACGCCTGGATCAGGCGGAAGGCAGGCGCGCGCATTCGTTGCGATTCGGACGTCCGGTTCGCGGTGTGGCTAGCCGTGCTTTGGCTGGCTTTCTACAACGTGCGCTTCTGGGAACTGCTTGCGCATGCCATGTGGCATCCGACGTTGAGTTCGGCGCTGTTCTTCGTGTCGATTGCGACGGTGCTGGTGACGGCGCATTCGTTGCTGATGTTGCTTGTGCCGCAACGGCTGCTACGCCCGGTGGCGACCGTCTTGTTCATCGTTGCCGCGGCGTCGGCCTATTTCGCCAGCAGTTACGGTGCGCTCATGAACCGGGACATGATGCGCAATGTGTTCGAGACCGATGCGGCGGAAGTGTCTGGATTGCTGAACGCCGATTTCTTGACGCACCTGCTGGTGCTGGGCGTGTTACCGGGATTGCTGGTGTGGCGTGTGGTGCTGCGCAAGCGCACATGGACGCAGCAGTTGCGCGAGCGCGGTCTGTTCCTAGCCGCGGCGCTCGCCCTGTCGATCGCCGGTGTGTTCGCGACGTCGGCGCATTACGCGGTGTTCCTGCGTGAGTACAAATCGATTCGTTACACGATTATGCCCGCGGCACCGACGGTGAGCTCGCTCGCTTTGCTGACGGGCTCTGCAAAGCACAGGCGTGGCCCGATGATCCAGGCCGGTGGGCCGGTCACGCGTACCCGTGCGGTGAATTCGCGTCCCCTGGTGATCTTCCTGGTCGTAGGTGAAACTGCGCGCGCCGCGAATTTTCAGCTCGGCGGTTATGTACGCGCAACGAATCCGGAACTGTCGACCATCGACGGCCTGAATTATTTTTCACATGCTACGTCGTGCGGCACGGCGACCGCCTTGTCGGTGCCTTGCATGTTCTCGCATCTGTCCCGCGAGCAATTCGATATCGACGAGGCCGGTCATTATACCAACCTGCTCGACACCTTCAGGGACGCCGGCTTCGATGTCGAATGGCGCGACAACAATGCCGGCTGCAAAGGCGTGTGTGCGCGCGTGCGACAGGTGAATTACTCGGATCGAAGCGATGCGGCCCTGTGTCCGAACGGCTATTGCTTCGATGAAGTGATGCTGACCGATCTTGATGCCAAGCTGCACGATCTTGATCGCGATACCCTCATCGTGTTCCATCAGATCGGCAGCCACGGACCGGCTTACGCCGAGCGCTATCCGGCGCAGTTCGAGCGCTTCCGGCCGGCGTGTCGCACCAACGAACTGCAACACTGCACGGCACAGGAAGTCGTCAATGCCTACGATAACTCGATTGTCTACACCGACCATGTGCTGGCGCAGCAGATTGCCGCGCTGCGTGCGGCGGACGATCGCATCGACAGCGTGCTGATCTACCTGTCCGATCATGGAGAGTCGCTCGGCGAGCAGGGCGTGTATCTGCACGGCCTGCCATATCGCTTCGCGCCGCGCCAACAGAAGGAAGTGCCGTTCCTGATCTGGACTTCGTCCGGCTATGCGCTGCGGGCAGGACTTGATCGTAATTGCCTGCAGCGGCGAACCCAGCAACCTGCCTCTCAGGACAATCTGTATCACACCGCGATGGGCGCCGGCGAACTGCGCAATGAAGTTTACGATACGCGGCTCGATGTCATGGCCGGTTGTCGCACAGCGCCGCGGGCGAGGAAGGGGGCGTGAGGAGTTGGTGACAGGACAAAGAGCAACACGGCCGGAGCGACGAAGAAGCAGGCCACTGGTCAGCCGACCAGAAGCCCGATCGCATCTTCTCTTGATCTGGCCAGCGGTCCGCTGACCTGCTTGCTACTTCCAATTCCTGACTGTCGCCCGTCACCTGTTCTCTTGTCGATCTCTCTCAGCTGCGTATCAGTCGATCGGTCGGCAGCACGCAATCCGGCTCAATTCCCGGCACATCCGCAAACTTCTCGTAGATCGGCGCGAAGTCGGTGTCATAGCCGGCGTGAAATAGTTCATCGAAACTGCCGATGACGAAATACGTCTGCTGGAAGTCGTCGATGAGATAGTCAGTTAGCATGACCCGTTCCAGCTCGAAGGCGATGCGATGCGGCTTTGGATCGCGGAGGCTGTAGACCGTTTCGCTCTTCGACGACAGGATTCCCGATCCGTAGACGCGCAGCCCCTGCGCAGTGCGGATCAACCCGAATTCGACCATGTACCAGTACAAACGGGCGAGCATGTGCAATGCACCCGCGGCAATGGCCTTGGGTCCGGCCTCGCCATAAGCCTGCATGAAACGCGCGAACACGGGATTGGTCAGCAGCGGCACATGGCCGAAGAAATCGTGGAAAATGTCGGGCTCGGCCAGATAGTCAAGCTCGTCCGGATTCCGGATCCATCTCGTGACTGGAAAACGCCGCGCGCTCAGATGGGCAAAAAAATGCGTTTCAGGGATGAGTCCGGGTACCACGACGATCTGCCATCCGGTGAGCTTGTCGAGTACACGGTTCGTATCGTCGACACGGGGAATGTGTTCGGACGATGCGTTCAGCGCGCGGGCACCGGCAATGAATTCCGGTGCCGCATAGTTCTCCAGCAATTGGATTTGCCTGGCATAGAGCGTACGCCACACATCGTGATCCGCGGCGCTGTAGCTCTCCCAGTCCTGCGCGACGCTGTAGTCGCTGGCAGCTTGTGTGTAGTCGCCGCGCAGCGTGATCGGCTGTGCGCTCGGGACATCGGGTAGATCCGCCATGCTGCCGACGATATCACTGCACAGCGGAGCCTGACGATCAGCGCATTACGTCGTGGTTGCCGCCGGCTGCGTATACAAAATCAGTTGTTCGAGATTGACCACGAACAGCACGGGGTCGTCCGGCGCTTCGGGCCGCACGGCGCGATCGATGATTTGCGGCCCCGCCCGCTGACCGCCGCGCTCTGCAAACGGCAGCAGTCGGTCCGGCGAGACTTCCGGAATATCGCCCAGTTCGTGAATCAGCAGGCCGACGCAGCGATCGCCGGGCAGGCGTGTGATGATTACATCGCCTACCGTGGCGTGCGGACTCTTGCCGAGCAACCGCGCCAGATCGATGACCGGCACCGGCAGATCGCGATACATGAGCAACCCTGCATGCCACGACGGGCTGCCTGGGACCGATCGCAGCCGATCGCCATCGACCGCTTCGACGACCTGGTCGCGTACGATACCCAGGCGCTGATCGACGCAGCGGAAGGTTGCGATATCGATCATGTCCTGGCGACGCGTGCCATGACGCTGCGCATTGTGGCGAGCGACCCGCGGGGTGGCTTCGACCTGGGCCATGGCGGGGCCGAGCGGAAACAGAATGACACCGAACGCCGACATCCCGCGATACTCGCGATATCCTGTCGTTCCGCGCACGCCCACGGCGTAGGTCATATCGTTCAGTGTGACGATCGTGGCACGCGCTTCGGCACGATTGCCCTGGTGCAGGTTCTGGCGCAGCACATCGCGCGACAAAGGCAGGATGTCGCCTGGCTGATACTGTGTCGTTGCTGCAATGACGCGCATCTCCGGGTCGACGAACAGACCGATACTGCCGGCCGTAATGGCGCCGGATTCCGTGCGCGGCAGGGAGTCGCGCAGCATGGCTGCGAATTGCGGCTGTGAATCGAACACCACGCCGATGCCGCCGAGCGTCCGGCCGCCGTTGCCGCGAATCACCGCTCCGAAGGTGAGCGTTGGCCGATCTGCATACAGCGATGAGGGTTCGAATGCAGAAATTGCGTATTCCTGGGTGCCCCGCAGCGCGAGTGTCCTGCCCACCCAGTCTGAGCTGATCGATGTGCCGACCAGCCCTGCGCTCTCCGGGTTCGATACCGCCACAATGCGTTTGTGGACATCGAACAGCACGATGTTGTGATACACCGTGTACAGGCCGTTGATATGACGCAGCACGGCGGTAGCTCGTTCGGGCGGAATCTCGTTCTGTAGAGCCTGCGCGAACGTGCGGTCCAGTGCCCACCAGCGACAATCGTTGGCGCGTTCGTAAAGATTGCGATCGAGCACATCCACCGCCAGCGCGGCCAGCAACTCGGCATCATCGAAGATGCTGGAGATCACGGTCTCCTGCAGGTCGAGAATGGAACGATCGAAGGTCTCCTGCGTGCGCCGGCCGGCATTGCCGATTTCCCACAGCATGACCTTGGCAAAGTTGTCGTTCTGACCGCTGCGCTGGCCGAGCCGGACATTGCTGTTCCACACGGTGCGATTGAGTTCGCGCTGAATCGTGTCGGCCTGGCGCGGGATACGGCGTAACTCGTCGGAGAAGATTGCCGAGCTGTCGCGCAGCTGTTCCAGCAGCTGTTGCGATACGCGCGCAGCGCTGTCCTCCAGCCGTCGGTTGAACGCGTGTTCCGCGGGAATCATGGCCTGGCCATACCATCCCGGCCCCTGATAGCCCTGGTAACCCTGCGCAGGCCGCGTCGACGCGATGTACTCGCGTCCGGCGAAGCGGGTGATGTCGCCGTCTTCCTGCAGCGCCAGCGTCAGCGGCGCCCCCGGTGGCAGTTGCCAGCGATCGCTGCTGGCAATGACTTCGCCGCGGGCATCCAGCAATGCAAACAAGGTCCAGTCCGAATCTTCCTGCAGCTTGGCAAAAATTCTCGCGACTTCGTCATCGAAGCGAAAACACAGACAGAGCACCCCGATGGGCCGTCCGTTGTCGCTGACGCGATAGGAGTAGATGAGTCCGCGGGCCTGGCGCGGCACCAGGTCGCTGCGACGGAAGGTTTCCACATAGCCCTCGCGCGTCGTCAGCGTTGCGGCGATCAGCGGATCGCGGCTCTGCACCAACGGCAAGGTCTCATCCAGACGCAGCAGTACCTGGCCATCGGGAGCGATCAGGATGACGTCGTGATAGACCGAGTATTTCGCGACGTATTCGCGAAAGCGTGCACGCAAGCCGTCGTCCAGCGAACGCAGCGCGGCGTCGGCATCTTCTGCGGACAATCCGGCGCGCGCGACGACATAGGCGCGGATGTCCTCGTCGGTAGCCAGGAAGCCGATATCGGCCGTGCGCTCGAACAGATTCCGCACCATGATGTCGATGGCAATCTGAGCCCGCGCTTTCAGGCCAAGCAGCGCTTTACGGTGCGTCTCCGCGGCCAGATTGCTTAGCAGTTCGGCAGTGAGCTTCTCGAATGCCTGGCGCGTGCCGCCCATATCGGTGCCGTCGCCGCTCAACTGCGACAATAGCGACAGCGTGTCCCACGCGCCTTGCAGGGTCGCAAGTCGTTCGCGATAGCTTTGGACCGAGGACATGTGCCTCGAAAGATGCGCGCTTACCGACATGGTCTAGGGGTGCCCTTTTTTATGATCCGCGGAACGTTCGCAGTCTGGTGGTTCGCGATGATGCGCTGCGATGACATCGCCGTGCGCGGATCAAAACTCCTTCGCGCCCGATCTGCAAGTTATTTTCGGTGTATTTTGCACCTTACCGGGGACGCCGAAGCGTGCGTGACAGCGCAACGGGGAGATCACCGAAGCGGGGAGATCACCGATAGGTAATCACTTCACGGCGTCCAGGTGCGTTCCAGATGGAGCAGGGCGTCGAATAGAGACTAAGGATAATTTGCCGGATGAATCACTGCGGTGGCCGCTTGAGGATCGAGCGGGCTCAAATACCCACCATCACGGCCTACCGACACGGCGGGAAACGCTAGTCGTACGGCGAGCGATTCAGTCAGTCCAGGGGGTGATTGATCGAGCGGTATGGCCAGACGCCGCGCGACCTGTCGTCAGCAGGAAGCTACGCGGCGCTCGATTGCAAAGACACGGTGTCAGCGGGTTGCAGCGGTCTTGACGATGTCGTTCGACGTCGTCGAGCTGACATCTTTCACTTCCACCGTCCACGAGGGCTCCTGAATCTGCTGTACCTCGACCGTGCCCGCATGACGCGCAGGCGTGGTGGCAGCCAGGGAAAACCAGACGCCAGCGGCGACGATCGCAAAAGCACCAGCGGCACCCACAATTGTTCTCGACTCGATAACCATGATCAATCTCCTTATGTACAGTAACCACTCCTGCTTGCGCCCGCGGTCATCCGCTCGCGCCATGAGCTAGTTCGTGGCTTACGATAGACCTTTACTTGAATCGCTCCGTGCGGCCGGTCACACGAAAATGACATTCCTCACGAGGATTTCCGGTTCGCGACGCAGTTCTCAGATGTGCGCTGCAATGACGGGAGTTTCCCCGTAGCGGAATTCATCTGAAAGCACCTGGCGTGCGGTTGATGTTTCTGCGCTTGCAGTTCAAAACAGTTCGACTTCCCCGACCTGGCCGACGATCGAGCCTTGAGTTGGCGCGCTGCCTTCCTTCAGCCCTTGCTCGC
>JAIBJL010000484.1 GCA_020029545.1 Gammaproteobacteria bacterium | reverse complement strand
GGATGGGGCGAGCGTAATGACACCAGCAGCTCGCACTGCTACCCGCGCCCTGTCAAACCGAAGAGGAGAGAACATTTTATGATGATCAAGACACTCACCCGCCATGCAACCACTGTTGTTGGCGGCACTGCACTATTGCTGTTGGCCGCCACCCAGGCCAATGCCCACGCGAAGTTGCTCGGTGTCGTTCCGGCGGCAAACTCAGCCGTCGCCTCACCCAAGATGATTCAGGCTCATTTCAACGAGGCCATCGAGGTGAAGCTATCGAGCCTGAAACTCAGCATGAGCGACGGTATGGCCATTCCGGTGATGTCCATGAACGACAGCAAGGACCCCTCAACCCTCTCCATCATGCCAAACACGACCCTGAAGCCCGGTAGCTACACGGCGACGTGGAGCATCGTCAGTAACGACGGTCACAAGGAAACAGGCAGCTTCAAGTTCACCGTGAAGTAGTCCGCTCCATGTGGGAGGCGATGCTGATCGGCGCCCGGCTCCTGCAGTTTGCAGGAGCCCTGGTGCCGCTGGGGTCTTCGCTGTTCTACGCGTACGGTCTTCGACCCGGTGCGTCGGCATCGCCGGCCATCAATGACCAGCCATGGCTACGACTCATACTCATCCTGTCGTCGATTGCAGCGATCGCAGGAACGGTACTGTGGGTGATGGCTGAAACTGTACTGTTCAGAGACAATCCGAGCGATGGGACGAATATCGGCGCCGTCTGGTTGGTACTCTCCGAAACGCGATTTGGCCGAGTCTGTTTGGGGCGTATCGGTCTGTTACTGCTCTCGCTCGCCGCCTGTTTCCTGATTCGCCGCACTACGACACTCTGGAAGGTACAGGCCAGCTTGGCCAGTTTGATCATCGCAACCTTCGCCTGGACCGGTCACGGTGCCATGGGATCGGGCTGGCCCGGCGCCATTCATCTCGGTGGCGACATGCTGCATCTGTGGGTTGCCGGTGTCTGGTTTGGCGCGCTCGTGCCGCTTGGCATTCTGATCCTGGGGGCACTGCGGTCCCAAAGGTCCGACGACGCACGCGCCGCGTGTTATGGCCTTGACCGGTTTTCCGCGATCGGCACAGTCGTCGTGGCTACGCTGGTCGTGAGCGGCCTGATCAACAGCTGGTTTCTGATTGGTGCGTCGAACTGGCGCTCGCTGTTCACCACGGACTACGGAGAAGCGTTGCTGGTCAAGCTCGCGCTGTTCGTGCTCATGTTAGTGCTCGCTGCGGCAAACCGCTTCCGATTGGCACCTCGACTGCGCAACGCGCTGGAAGCAGACAGGAAGGATCACAGCACATCGGCGTCGCTACGAGCGCTGAAGACCAGCGTCTTGATCGAATCGGCTATGGCAGTTCTCGTATTGCTGGCGGTCAGCGTACTGGGCACGCTCGCGCCACCGGTCTCAGCTAAGTAACCGTCGGCTACTCAAACTGCTTGGGAGGTTGGGTATAGAGTTTAGGCTGACCAGACATGGCCTTCAGCCCCGCGCCGTGGGGCTGGGTTCATTAAACAGGACCCTTGCAACCAACATGCCGACGATCGCACCAGCCAGTTGCGCCGCGATAAACGCTGGAGCATCCACCGGCCTGATGCCCACGAATGTGTCACTGAGCGAACGCGCGATGGTGATCGCTGGATTTGCAAAGGATGTGGCCGCGGTGAACCAGTAAGCCGCACCGATCCAGGCGGGGACGCGCCATGCGGCGTCCCGGACCGATGCGCAGCTTAGAATCACGAGAATGAGACCGGCCGTCGCCACGCCTTCGGAGAGCCATTGGGAAGCACCTGCGCGCACATGCGTCGATGCCTGGAGAAGCGGCAATTCGAACATTGCGTGTGCCAACACAGTCCCGGCGCCGCATCCGGCAATCTGTGTACCGATATATGCAGGGACTTCTCGTGCGCCGAGCTTGCCGCGCCAGGCCTGCATCAACGTCACGGCAGGATTGAAGTGCGCACCGCTGACCGGGCCGAACATCGCAATCAGGACGGCCAGCGCGGCAACGGTTGCACCCGTGTTTGCGAGCAGCGCGACCGCGGTATTTCCCATCGCAAGTCGCTCCCCCATAACCCCGGAGCCGATCACAGTCGCGGCCAGCAGCGCCGACCCTAGTCCTTCAGCGAGCAATCGGCGACCAACACTCACACCGTGTCTCCAAGGCGGGCCTTGCCGATAGCATCAAGGTTCTCCTGCAGCTTGATGCGGTCCAGGCTCCTCAAAGGGAGACTGATGAAAATCTTGATGCGGTTCTCCAGCTGGCTGAAGGCTTGTCGGAAAGCAATCCACTTGACCGTATCGGCACCCTCGACCGCGGCGGGGTCTTCGACACCCCAATGGGCGGTCATCGGCTGGCCGGGCCAGTAGGGACAGGCCTCGCCGGCTGCGTTGTCGCACACGGTGAAGACAAAATCGAGTGCTGGAGCGCCGGGGGCCACGAATTCATCCCAACTCTTGCTGCGCAGACCTTCTGTCGGCAACTTCATGTGGCGAAGCAGCTCACTGGCAATCGGATGCACCTGGCCCTTGGGATGACTGCCCGCGCTAAAGCCGTGAAACTTGCCGTGCCCCCAATAGTTGATCAGGCTCTCGGCAAGGATGCTGCGGGCAGAGTTGCCAGTGCAGAGGAAGAGAACATTGAATGGACGCTCGCTCATTTCATTTTCCTCAACGCTTCATGCGCGTTTTCTTTGGGCCGCCGCGGAAACAGGTCGGCAGTCCGCATCACACGCTTCGCTCGCAAGACTGCAGCAGTTATCCGTGAGATAGCCGACCAGCGCGTTCATCCGGGTGAGATTCGGGCTGTAGAACAGATTCCGGCCTTCCCTACGGCTGGCAATAAGCTCGGCGCGCGCGAGTTCGCGCAGATGGAAAGACAGCGTGGGCGCGGGGATGTCCAGGCGCGCCGCCAGCACGGATGGCGTGTACCCCTCCGGTCCCCGCTTGATGAGCAGCCGGAACACACTCAGCCGGGCTTCCGACGCCAGCGCGCTCAATGATTCTATGGCATCCTTCGTTTTCATATTTTCATTTTTATCAAACTATTGTGTACTGACAATGACAACAGATATATAACAGCCCGCTGAGGCCTTTGATCGTCTGAAAGCGCTACTTGAGACCAGACGTCGGGCCTTCGCTGTACGAAGCCGCTTAGGCTGCTGTGGCGGCTGCCAAGAGCTGCTGGCTGTAGGCCCGGCGTCATTCGAATATAGGCAAGTTGATCTCGATGGCTATCGTGGAACTTGTCAGCGTGCTGCCAGCCGGTCCTTGTCAGGCAGCCGACTCAATTGGTTGAGCAGGCCAGCAGCAATAAACTCGTTCGCTGTTTGCACGGCGGGCATCTTGTCCGCAAAACGTTTGACCTGATCGGCAATCTCGGCCTTGCCTTCGGCGAGCAGGATCTCGCTCAGAGCCCGCCACCCGCGGTCGATTTCCCTCCGAGTATCCATCAGTTTCAACTTGCCCCGCTCAGGTCGTAGACCGCCCTTCACAAGATCTGAGGCCACTGCCTCAAC
>JAIBJL010000168.1 GCA_020029545.1 Gammaproteobacteria bacterium | reverse complement strand
GTCGGCATCGTGAAGATCGTCCGTGAGGCATATCCTGACGAGACGGCGTTCGATCAGTCGCATCATCACTACGATCCGGACAGCGACAAGGCGCATCCGCGCTGGTTGATGATCGACGTGAAGCTGGAGCGGAAGTTCGACCGGGTGATCTCACTGGACGAGTTACGCACGCATGCGACCGGCAAGCTCAAGAACATGTTGTTGCTCAAACGTGGCAATCGCCTATCCATCACGCCACTCACGAAGACCGAATTCGAGTTCATCGAGTCGCTTGCGTAAGTCATCGACAGGCATCGCAATGAGAAGTCGCACAACAAATTTGCATTCACCTCTTGCTTGCTATTTTTAAATTATGTATATACTTCGCCCCGGACTAACTCGACATGGAGATAAAGACGATGGCAACTAAAGCAAAGAAATCAGCAAAGAAGAAAGGCGCCAAGAAAAAGGCTGCCAAGAAGAAGTAATCATTCTTCTTGTTGATGATGATGAAGACTGTGCCCGCGTAAGCGGGCACAGTCGTATCTGGCACTAGGAAAACAGGCATTTCGTGACAATACGGGCAATGGAGTCGGGACGATGAGCGCTGACCGGAAGAAGCAGCTGGCCGCCGCCGCCGCGGTCGAATACATCCGCGAAGACACCATCATCGGCATCGGCACCGGGTCGACGGTGAACCTTCTGATCGATGAAATGGCAGCGCGGAAGTTGCGCATTCAGGGGGCTGTATCGAGTTCCGAGGCATCGACGGCACGATTGAAGCGACATCATTTCGAAGTTCTTGAGCTCAACGACGCCGGTGAACTCGACCTCTACATCGATGGCGCCGACGAGTCGGATCGCCAACTGCGTCTCATCAAGGGCGGCGGCGCGGCACTGACACGGGAAAAGATCGTCGCAGCCGCATCCCGGCGGTTCGTCTGCATCGCCGACGACTCGAAGCTCGTGGATGTCCTGGGCAAGTTCCCCCTGCCCATCGAAGTGATCCCGATGGCGCGCTCGTACGTGGCCCGCGAACTGGTAAAGCTCGGCGGGTATCCGATCTGGCGCGAGAATGTCGTGACCGACAACGGCAACCAGATCATCGATGTGCGCGAGTTGCGGATTACCGACCCGGTCGGCCTGGAATCCAAGCTGAATCAGATTGCCGGTGTCGTTACGGTCGGCTTGTTCGCGCAGCGGCCCGCCGATGTGCTTATCCTCGGTACCGAGAGCGGTGTGCAGACGCTTTCGTGATGTGGATCACACAGCGGCCCTATCCCAATCTTCCCCGTGCTATGGGGGAAGGCGAGTGAGCTGAAGCCATATTGAATGCCCATCCGTCTCATGGCGCTGAAAGGGTCAGGGTCGCAATCGAAAAAAGCGCCGCAACTCGGCACCGATTCGCATTTGACGTGGGAACGAGCTGCCTAGCAGCTACCCCGCAGGTGACCATCGCGGATCAACGATGCTTCAGGCCGGCGCGAATGGCACCGACCAGAGACGGCCCGCGATAGATGAGGCCGGTATATATCTGGATCAGATCCGCGCCGGCATCCAGCATGGCAACCGCATCATCAGAAGATGCCACGCCACCGACGCCGATGATTGGAAAGTCGGCACCCAGCGCTGCGCGCCATGAGCGTATCGCCTGCAGCACCATCGGTCGCAGGGGCGCGCCACTCAATCCGCCCGCCTGCGCCTGCGGGGAACGCGTATCGCTACCGGCTGACACCGAAAGCGGACGAGCAATCGTCGTATTCGTCGCAATCAACCCGTCAACTCGCTGATCGAGGAGCACCTGCGCAATGGTCGCAAGCTCGGAGTTCGACAAATCCGGTGCGACCTTGAGCAGCAACGGAATTGGCCGACGCGATGCGGCACGGATTGCATTGCGCTCCTCTATCAGCGCTTCAAGAATGGGCCGCAGGTATTCGAGCTGCTGGAGACTGCGCAGACCGGGCGTGTTCGGCGAGGACACATTGACTGCCACGTAGTCGGCATGAGGCGCGACCAGGCGATAGCACGTGACGTAGTCATCGATGGCGGCAACGCTCAACGTCGCCGCGTTCTTGCCGATGTTCACGCCGCAGATGCCACGGTATCGGCGCTGCTGCAATCTGCACGCGCACGCAGCACTGCCCTCGTTGGGGAACCCCATGCGATTGATCAGCGCCGCTCTGGCTGGCCACCGAAACAGTCGAGGCCGGGGCTGACCCGATTGCGCAAGCGGCGTTACGGTGCCGACTTCGATGAATCCGAAGCCGAGAGCGCCCAGCGCATCGATACTGCAACCGTCCTTGTCGAAGCCCGCAGCGAGCCCGATCCGATTGGGGAATCGCAATCCCATCAGCGAAATCGCTTCGCTTGGCTCGCTGCCTCGCCACGGAAGAAGATGACATTTGCTGGCGAGCTGAAGAGCGGACAATGTCAGCGCATGCGCCCGTTCGGGTTCGATGGCAAAGAGAGCGCGACGCAGCAACGAGTACATCGCAGCGAGCTTCGCACGAGTGCTGTCGGGCGTCGACGCGGAGAGGCGATCACACGTGTTACTACTCCCCGGGCCTAGCGGACTGGCGACACCGGGTAACACTCTGTTGATCGAGAGTCACTGCAGCGCATGTCGCCGGGACAAGTAGTTTGCCCGGGTGCCTACTAAAGCCGAGGGCGGACCCGCAAGACAAGGTCCCGCAAGAAATCATCCGGTCGATTCATCACTACCCGTGGCGATGCGAATCTGCTCTGCTGAGAGCCCCTCACTCAAACCGACGATTGTGGGCTCGACTTTGGGCAAAGCGGCAAGGTCCGCGAAGCGCGGGCTCATCCGGAAGGGACTAGGATTACTTCGCGCCGTCCATGCGCTTCGCCCCGTTGGGGTCATCGCGCATCTCTTACGAGATGCACGATGTTCAAATTCGCTCCAGGCGAATTTGTCGAACCTAGGGTGCCTAGGTTCTCAATCCTAGTCCGAAACCAAACGAAAAAGGGCCCGACAATGTCGGGCCCTTATTCGTTTGGTTGGGGGACTAGGATTCGAACCTAGGTTGACGGAGTCAGAGTCCGTAGTCCTACCACTAGACGATCCCCCAAAATCTGCAACGGATGCAGTACTGAAGGCGCGTAAAGGGTTAGCGCTTCGAGAACTGAGTTCCGCGACGTGCCTTGCGCAGGCCGACCTTCTTACGTTCGACTTCACGCGAATCGCGGGTTACGAAGCCGGCATCGCGCAGTGACTTGCGCAGTGTTTCATCGTAATCGATCAATGCGCGAGTGAGTCCGTGGCGAATCGCACCGGCCTGACCGGTGGTACCGCCGCCCTTGACGGTCACGGCAACATCGAACTTCGACTCCATCTGCACCAGTTCGAGCGGCTGGCGCACGATCATGCGGGCAGTCTTGCGACCGAAGAACTGATCGAGCGAACGATCGTTGACGGTAATGGTGCCGTTGCCCGGACGCAGGAATACGCGTGCGGTAGAGGTCTTGCGTCGGCCGGTGCCGTAATTCGTCGAAGTCGCCATGAGTTTGTCTTTGCCTGAGTATCTATGCCTATCCGGGGGCCTGACTGGCTGAGAGCCTGAATCCAACCGTTGCGCGGATCGCGCGTCGATCAGATCTCGAGCGGCTGCGGCTGCTGCGCGGTATGCGGATGCTCTGCACCTGCAAATACATGCAGCTTTTTGAACATTTTGCGACCGAGCGGATTCTTGGGAAGCATGCCCTTCACCGCGAACTGGATGACACGCTCGGGATGCTTGGCGAGCAGCTTTTCCAGGGTGATGGTCTTGAGTCCACCCATCGAACCGGTGTGGTGGTGATATTCCTTGTCGGTCAGCTTGCGGCCCGTGACGCGCAGCTTCTGGGCATTGAGCACAATAATGTGGTCGCCGGTATCGACGTGCGGGGTGTAAGCCGCCTTGTGCTTGCCGCGCAGGCGCGATGCCAGCTCGGTCGCGAGGCGTCCCAATGTCTTGTCCGTGGCGTCCACCACGTACCAGTCACGACGCACCGTGGCCTCGTTGGCGAAAACGGTTCTCATTGAATTCTCCGGGAAAATCTCAGGCCCAGGCGGTGCCCGGGTTTTGAAGGCCGGCAAGTCTAAAGGACGACCTGCGGCTTTGCAAACACTGGAGTCGAGGCGCAAAAGCTTAGGATCGGTTTGCGAGGGAACACACATATATAATGTGTCCCATGATCACTACTGCTGCCACGGGAACCCCCGCTTCTGCCCCCCCATCCTTCGCTGCTTTGCCAGCCAACCGGCAGCAGCCCGACGGATCGGGGCGACGGTATTCCGTGCTGGACCGCCTCATTGCTCCTGCCGACCAGGCTTTACGGACATTGAGCGGCTTGGCTCGCTCGACACGCCCTTACCCTGCGGCGCAGATAGGCGAAACGCTGACAGAGGATGCCGATCGCCGGCTCGCCCGGGGCCTGATGCGCGTCAATCACGCCGGTGAAGTCGCAGCCCAAGCGCTCTATCAGGGCCAAGCCCTCGTGGCGACCTCGCCGATTTTGCGGGAACAACTGCTGGCCGCCGGTCGCGAAGAAGTCGATCATCTGGACTGGTGTGCTCAGCGCATCGAAGAACTCGGTGGACGCACCAGCTTGCTCGGACCGCTGTGGTACGCCGGATCGTTTGCCATCGGCATGCTCGCGGGTTTGGCGGGCGAGCAACGCAGCCTGGGATTCGTGGCCGAGACGGAGCGGCAGGTCGTAGATCATCTGCAGTCACATCTGCGGCAGTTACCGCATGAAGATGCGCGCACTCGTGCGATCATCGAGCAGATGCAGACCGACGAACGACATCATGGCGACAGTGCGAAGCTGGCAGGAGCCAGTGAATTGTCGTCAATTGCGCGTGGATTCATGAAGGTGACGGCGAAAATAATGACGCACACGGCCCGCTGGATCTGAGGCCATTGCAGAATCAAACGCTTGCGGTCTATCGTTAGCTGTATTAAAAGGCGCGCAAGACTAATTTCTTTGTCATTTGGTTTCGTTACAACACCAGCCAGGGGTGAGTATGGAAGAGGGCGCAAGGCCATTGAGCGATATACCGGCGATCAACCGGTTTCTGAGCTATTGCCGGATTCGCACGGTGCCCTCCAAAACGGTGGTTATTCATGCCGGGGATCTGCCCGACGTGTTGTATTACATCGTCAGCGGATCGGTCGAAGTCATGATCGAAGACGAGGAAGGCAACGAAATGGTGCTCGCCTACCTCAACAAGGGACAGTTTTTCGGCGAGATGGGCTTGTTCTATGAACAGCCCACACGCAGTGCCTGGGTAAGGACTCGTCAACAATGCGAGCTGGCCGAAATGACCTATCCGCGCTTCCGACAGCTCGCTGCGGAAAGCCCCGGTCTGGTGTTCGAACTTGCCACGCAGCTGGCAACGCGTCTCGACCGGACCAATCGCAAGCTGGGCGATCTTGCGTTCGTCGACGTCACCGGTCGTGTCGCGCACGCCATCATGGACCTGTGCAGCGAGCCGGACGCAATGACGCATCCCGAGGGCATGCAGATCAAAGTCAGCCGTCAGGAACTGTCGCGACTGGTCGGCTGCTCGCGCGAAATGGCCGGCCGCGTGCTCAAGGTGCTTGAAGACCAGGGCTTGCTGCGCGCCACGGGCAAGACCATCGTCGTATTCGGCGCCCGTCCGAAGATGAAGAACAAGCCGCCGCTGGCTGCTGCCGCGGGACGTGCCGCTGCAGCGACGGCCGCCCCGGCGCGCGGCGGACGCGCAGACGATGATGATGATGACGATGATTTCGACGATGAGGACGAGGACGAATAGTCCATCGCCGGTGCGTCGCCAGCGACGCACCTGACTGCCAGGATTGAAATCAGGGCGAGACCGTACGGTACTCGCCCTGATTCATTCGGACGGACCGATTGGCCGACTCAACTTCACCAAGGCAGGTAAACGTAGTTTTTCATCGCGCTGCGCGCGACCTACATGGACGTAGGGAGTGCCGAGCTGTGTCGGGAACGCAGCCGGCCCGACCCCGAAGGATGAAACGATTCTTGTCGAGTGCCACCCCGGGTACATGGCCGTTCCAGCGCTTCCTGCGCCCACGGCATTCGCACTTCCCTGTGCCGCAGATGTGCCCCGCCGCGAACGCGGCGAGAGTCGAGCCCATGTTTTATGAAAATGGGTCACACTTTTGCTCGACTCCACGACCCTCGAGACAGGGCCGCTCATGCACATCCTGTGCTCCGCGGCATTCGTGCGTCCATGCACGTCAGAGTCCGATGGGTCGTTTCATGCTAGCAGCGCAACTTAGCGCTCGCTATACGCCTGGCGAATCTCGGCACGCATGGCCGTGATCGTCGCCTGATAATCCTTGGAACCGTAGATCGCCGAACCCGCGACGAAGGTATCGGCTCCGGCACGCGCGATCTCGCGAATGTTCGCCGCACTGACGCCGCCGTCGATCTCCAGGCGAATCGCACGACCGCTCGCATCGATTCGCGCACGCGCTTCGCGCAGTTTAGGCAGTGCCGAGGGAATAAACGTCTGCCCTCCGAAGCCGGGATTCACAGACATCAGCAGGACCATGTCGACCTTGTCCATCACATGGTCGAGCCAGCTCAGCGGCGTTGCGGGATTGAAGACCAGGCCGGCGCGACACCCCTGCTCGCGAATCAGGCTGAGTGTGCGATCGATGTGTTCGCTCGCTTCCGGATGAAAGCTGATCCAGCTGGCACCCGCCTTCGCAAAATCCGGAATGATGCGATCGACCGGCTTGACCATCAGGTGCACATCGATCGGTGCCGTCACACCGTGTTTGCGCAATGCCTCGCACACCAGCGGTCCGATCGTGAGGTTGGGCACGTAGTGGTTATCCATGACATCGAAATGGACAATGTCGGCACCGGCCGCGATGACGGCATCGACTTCCTCGCCCAGCCGCGCGAAGTTGGCAGACAAAATCGACGGGGCGATCCAGGCAGGCTGCATAACATCTCCGGCTCACGCGATGTCGCCATAGCGACTGGTATGATCGCAATCATAAAGCAGCACCCGCTGCCGATGGAGTCGCGTATCCACAGGCAAGCACTGCGGTCAGCAAGCCGATGAGACGAACGCAGAGCGCGCCTACGCTGCGCCAAGCCACGCCCGTTAACGCATGCCGCGGGCGCCGCGGATCGCCTCATAGGCAGCCAGGATCTGCCTGGTCTTTTCCTCGGCCATCTGCATCATCGATTCGGGCAGTCCTTTGGCGTGCAGCTTGTCGGGATGATTCTGGCTCATCAGGCGACGGTAAGCCTTCGTCACCTCGGCATCGGTGGCGGTGGCGGGTACACCGATGACCTCGTAGGCATCCGCAAGATTGTTGTCGGCAGGCCGTGTGCCGGGTTGCCGCGTTTGCCGCTGCATCCGCAGCAGCGCCTCCATCTGCGCCAACTCGTAGGGCGACACATCGAGCAGTTCGCAGATGCGCCTCAGCATCGCACGTGTCGGCGAATTCAATCCGCCGCCCCACAGGAGGGCCTGCAATTGGATCTGCAGGAACATCCGGCACAGGTCGGCGCGCGACCGGAACTCGGTACGCAGATTGCGCAACGTGGCATCGAGCGGAAAGTCCCGGGCTTTGCCCTGCGTGAACAACACCATCGCCAGCTGGGTTTCGCGTTCGCCCAGGCGCAGTTCGCTCATCATCGCGCGTGCCGCGCGTATTTCGTCTTCGGAAACGCGGCCATCCGCTTTCGCCAGGTGCCCCATGATCTGAAACGTGGCGCGAAAGAACGCTTCCTGCACGCGTGCTGCATCGAGGGGCGCGGACTGTTGCAGACGCTCTTCCGCCTGCATATCCAGCATGTGGCCCAGCGCCGCACCCAACAGCGCACCCACCGGACCGCCGGTCAACACGCCGAACAGCGCACCGAATGCCTTGCCCTGCCAGATCATCGGCTGGCCGCGGCATCCTGGTTGACGCTGGGCCGGTCGACGCTGCACAACGGGGCGTCGGCCCGTGCATTCTTGCTGCGCAGGCAATGTAGTTGCTGCATCATTGGCTCAACAGTTCGTTACCGTAGTCTGCGAGTATTTCATGTCCGCCAAGCCATCGTCTGCACCCTTGCTGGAATCGCACCTGACCTCACTCAGACGCGTGCATCAGGGCAAGGTACGCGACATTTACGCAGTCGACGATGCGCATATGCTGATTGTGACCACGGACCGCCTGAGCGCTTTCGATGTGGTGCTGCCGCAACCCATTCCCGGCAAGGGCAGCGTCCTGACACGGATCTCGCGCTTCTGGTTCGACAAGACGCGTCATTTGATTCCCAATCATCTCACGAGCATCCCCCTGGAACGAGTTGTCGCCGATGCCGGCGAGCGGGCCGTCATTGCCGATCGGAGCATGGTGGTGCGCAAACTGCGAGCGTTACCGGTGGAAGCCGTGGTGCGCGGTTATCTGATCGGCTCGGGCTGGAAGGACTATCAGCAGACCGGTGCGGTCTGCGGAATCCAGCTGCCGGCAGGACTGCGGCAGGCAGAACGACTGGCGCAGCCGATCTTCACGCCGACGACCAAGGCGCCCATGGGCGCGCACGATGAAAGCGTCAGCTTCGATGAAGTGGCCGCACTGATCGGTCCCGCCCTTGCCGCGAGCGTTCGCGACGCCGCCCTGTCGCTGTATACCTATGCGGCCGCCTATGCGCTCGAACGCGGCATCATCATTGCGGATACCAAGTTCGAGTTCGGCGTGGATGCGGCCGGAACCCTGACATTGATCGACGAAGCGCTGACACCCGACTCCTCGCGCTTCTGGCCGCTCGATACGTATCGTCCCGGTATCAGTCCGCCGAGTTTCGACAAACAATTCGTGCGGGACTACCTGGAAACGCTGGACTGGAACAAGCGCGCGCCGGGTCCGCAGCTGCCGCCGGATATCCTTGCGAAGACCGCCGACAAATATGCCGAAGCTTTGCGGCGGCTGACCGATTGATCCATCACCACCGACGTGACAACGACATGGACGACAGTCAATCCACCCGCGATCATGTCACCAACATCCCAGCCTCGCGTACCGAATTGACGCAGCTGGCGCCTGCTCTGTCTCGCCACTGGCCAATGCGAGTCGCGCTCGCATACCTCGCATTCGGCGTGCTGTGGATTTTCATCACCGACCGCGCGCAGCTCTGGCTCGGCTTCGAGCCGCCCCATGCACTGCAGTTTCAGACGCTGAAGGGCTGGTTCTTCGTGATCGGTTCGGCCACGCTGGTATTCGTGTTGCTCACCGCCGTGCAACGTCGCAACCAGGCTGTACTGGCGGCGCTGCTGGAATCGCGCAACGAGATCAGCCACATCAATGCCGAACTCGAACGGCGGGTGACGCAACGCACCCGGCAACTCGAAGTGGCGAATCGGGAACTGGAGGCATTCGCCTACGCCGTTTCGCACGACCTGCGCGCGCCGCTGCGCAGCATGTCGGGGTTCAGCCAGATATTGCGTGAGACGACCCCGCCCGGCCTCGATGAGAAATCGCTGCACTATCTCGACCGCATCCACGATGCAAGTCTCAAGATGTCCGGCCTGATCGAAGATCTGCTCAGCCTGTCACGTGTCAGCCGGACGGCGCTCACACCACGCACGATCGACCTGACGCTGTTGTGGACTGAAGCTGCCGCGACCATGAGCGAGCGCTATCCGGGACGTGAAGTTGCGCTCACGATCCAGCCAAACCTCAACCTCGTGGGCGATAGTCGACTGCTGCGTATCGCCGTGGAGAACCTGCTCGACAATGCCTGGAAATATTCCTCGGTCCGTAGCAACGCGCAGATCACCATTGGAGCGCAGCTGTGCAACGGCGAATGCGTTCATTACATTCGCGACAACGGCATCGGCTTCGACATGGCGTA
>JAIBJL010000010.1 GCA_020029545.1 Gammaproteobacteria bacterium | reverse complement strand
GTTTGGTTTCATGAACGATAAGACCGATATTACCGTTGCGCCATCGGGACTGTTCCAGCAGAACCCGTTCGACCCCACCGGCAATGGCAACTTCAATATCAATTGCAGCAATCCATTGCTCAGTGCTCAACAGCGGGCCACTATTTGCACGCCGCAGCAGATTATTGACGATACGGCGAACCCCGGCTCGGCAAGCGCCAACATCAACATTGGTCGGCGCAACATCGAGGGTGGAGGGCGCGAAAACTTCTGGGAGCACACCAACTATCGCGCGGTCGTGGGTGCCACGGGCGATATAGGCAACGCGTGGCAGTACGATGCATACGGGCAGTACTACTACACGACCATGTTCAATTCGAATGAAAAGTACCTGAGTTATGCTGCCGTGAACGATGCCCTGCAGGTTACCGGTACGGCTGCCGATCCGGTTTGCATCAGTGGCGCCGGTTCATGCGTTCCGTGGAACATATTTACCGAGGGCGCAGTGACCCCCGCCCAGGTCGACTCTCTTTACACCAGCGGCACATCGCGTGGCTCGGTAACGCAACGGACAATCCATGCGGACGTGACGGGCGACCTCGGCGAGTACGGCATCAAGTTCCCGGGCGCAGCGGATGGCATTGCTGTCAACGTGGGTTTCGAACACCGCAACGAGCGGCTGTCGTTCAAACCCGATGCAGCGGAACTCAGCGGCGACATTTCCGGACTTGGCGGCGCGTCCGTAGCGATCGACAATAGCGATTCGGTCAAGGAAGGCTTCGTCGAGTTGCGCGCGCCATTGCTTCAGGATCGACCGGGCGTCAAGGATCTGGTGGTCGACGCCGGCTATAGGCGCTCGGACTATGAGCTCGCCGGCGGCATCAACACCTACAAATTCGAAGTGCAATACGCTCCGGTTGTCGATGTGCGATTCCGCGGATCGTATCAGCACGCGATCCGCGCGCCGAATATCATTGAATTGTTCACGCCACAAGCCTTCGCCTTCGGTGACACTGTTGGCATAGACCCTTGTGCGCCAACGCGGGTGGGGAATGATCTGGTTCCTGCCACTGCTTCGCTGGCAGATTGCCTGCGTACAGGAGTGACCGAGGCTCAGTACGGAGACGGCAGTACGACCAACACGATCAAGCAGTGCGTAGCGGGACAGTGCGCGGAACTGAAGGGCGGCAACATGGAATTAAAACCCGAGGAGGCCGATTCAATTACCCTCGGTTTGACTTTTGCGCCAAGCTTTTTACCGAACCTGACAGCCAGCGTCGACTACTACAGGATCAAGCTGGAGAATGTAGTCGATGTCTTGCGGGCGTCGACGATAATGCAGGAGTGCCTGTCGACGGGTAGTTCCCTCTATTGCAGCCAGATTGTGCGCACTTCTGCGGGGTCTATCTACGGATCAAGTGTCGAAACAGGCGGATACATCATGCAGGTGAATCGCAACGTCGCTGCGCGAGAGGTACGCGGTATCGATCTGCAGGCCAACTATAAGCTGGATCTGCCGGGCAGCCTGGGGTCATTGATGTTTGCGCTGGCGGGCACAAACCTTTTGAAGGACGCAAAAACACCGTATCCGGATGCGCATACCTACGATTGCGCCGGACTCTATGGCAAAACCTGTCAGACGTTGAATCCACACTGGCGTCACAATCTTCGCGTCAGCTGGGTATTGCCTTCCGATGTCGAGATCTCTGCATACTGGAGATACATCGGTGCGGTGAAACTGGACAGCAACACCTCTGACCAGACGCTTTCGGACGGTTCATACAACGCTTTCGACGCCGAGATCGGTGCGCAGAACTACTTTGACCTGGCGGCGAGCTGGGACGTTGTCGAGTATCTGCAGTTGCGCGCAGGCATCAACAACATTGTCGACAAGGACCCACCGCTCGTGTCGTCGACTGTCTCAGGCACGGGTCTGCCAAATACCTATCCGACCTACGACATGCTTGGTCGTCAGGTATTCGCTGCATTCACTGCCAAGTTCTGATTCGTGTCGCCTACCCGCGCGGTGCTGCGGCTCACGGGTTGCGCCTCTTTACTGTCTTAAGACCCCGCTCTTCAAGTTGTCACCAAACGCCGGATGCTCCACCCGCGCGCCGGCTGCAATATGCAGCCGCCTGGCGGTGCCGGCCTTCAGCTCGATCACGCCGAGTACGATGCCGTTGGAGTTCAGTGTCTGCAGTGATTGGGGAACCGTGTTCTCGATCACGTTGGCGATGCGGCCATCGGCCGCGACGAACAGCATGTCCAGCGGCAACACCGTGTTCTTCATCCACATGGAAATCGGTTGCGGCTGCGGAAAGATAAACAGCATGCCTGCATCGTCGTCGAGTTCCTTCACGAACATGAAGCCCAGCGCGCGGCGCTGGTCATTGTCGGCGACCCAGACCTTGAAGGGATGGAGCTTCGCGTCCGGGGTGGCAACGGTCAGCGTCGAGCGCCCGAACAAGCCATCCAGGCGCCGAGCATCGGCATTGTCGCTGGCGGGGGTAGCCAGCGCCCATAGCAGTCCCAAAATAAAGATGATCTGACGCAAGATTTAGGGTCCTCGGCTGTTGAGCTTTCGCTGGGGTAATTGAAAAACGACTTATGGATGACTCACCGCCGCAGTGGCGGTTTGAGGCTGCTCCGACGTGTCGTCGGCCTCGAAATCGATACGGCCGGCAAAGTCGAAGCGCGAGATCAGGATCACTCCTTCGCCCCGGACTGCGCGTGCCGGTTCGGTACAGAAGCCGCGGGCCACGATGCGATACGACCGCGACCTATGGGGAATGCCGACCAGCGGTTGCTGGCTGACTTCATCCAGCATGCACTTGTCGTCGCCCCGAGTGCTGTAGAACTCCCCGGTACCTTCGCGAATCACGGTCAGGTTCACGCCCAGCGCGCGGGCGGACTGACCTTCGCGTAGCCCTGAGATGCCGAAAAGTAGTACCAGCGGCTGGTGTTGCTTGCCGACTGGCCCCGCGAACCGCACCCGAATGCCGCCGCCGTTGGGCCGCACGGTGCCAGTGCAGTCGATGCCATGATTGCCCCACGCCAGTTCGGTGCTGACGGCGCCACTCAATCGGGCACGCAGGAAACCATTGCCGCTTGGCAGACATTGCGTAGTTGCGGCAGGGTCAGCGACCGGTGCTGCGGCAGGCAGGACTTGAGCATGAACCTTGCAGGCAAGCAAAGCGAAGAACGCACACAGCAGTGCGTGTCCTCGCAACAACGAAGTGAAGGAGTGGCAACCATGACGACCAGTCACGATGGTACGTCGCCGGTGGATGTCGGTGGGCTCATGCTGGATGAGCCGGCCATTGACCACATCGGGTTGGCTGGCGGGCTGGCTGGATCGTATCGGGCAGAGCCGGGACCAGAGGAGCGCGCGAGCCCCAGTCCGGTTCTCGACCGTGTCATCGCCGATACATTGTTGAAGATCAAGCATTCGCCGGAGGTAACCACGGGTCAATCAGATGCGCTTCGCATAATGTCCAAGGATGCGCTTCGCACAATGCCCAAGGAGCGTCGCTCAGGCAAGCGACGGGTCAAGGCAATCTCGTCGTCTTCGGCTACCATGTCGCCGGTCCTTGAGTCATTTCTGCGGAATGCGAGCCCTGACATGCCAGAAGAAAAAGCGGCGAAAGTTCGAATCCCTGGTTATCCGCGTAAGGAAAGTCAAGGCCAGGGTCTGTCCCGCCGCTATGTCAGTCGTCTCACCCGCAACACGCTGGCGGTCATCATGGCGGGTGGCCGCGGTGCGCGCCTCCAACATTTGACGGATTCGCGCTGCAAGCCTGCCACCCCATTCGGCGGCAAATTCCGCATCATCGATTTCGTGTTGTCCAATTGCGTCAATTCGGGCATCCGCCGCGTCTCGGTGCTGACCCAGTACAAGGCGCATTCGTTGATCCAACACATTCAGCGGGGCTGGGGTTATCTGCGCGGCGAATTCGGCGAATTCGTCGAGATCATTCCCGCACAGCAGCAGATGGGTGAAATGTGGTACCGCGGCACCGCCGACTCGCTGTACCAGAATCTGCAAATCATCAAGCTGCACCACCCGCGGCACATCCTGGTCCTCGCCGGTGATCATATTTACAAGATGGATTACGGACCCATGCTGGCGAAGCATGTGGAAGAGAAGGCGGATATTACGGTCGGTGTCGTCGAAGTGCCGCGCAAGGAAGCGACCGGTTTTGGCGTGATGAGCGTCGATGAGAATTATCGCATTACGAAGTTTTCGGAAAAGCCCAAGGACCCTGAAGGCGTCCCCGGCCGCGAGGAGTTCGCGCTCGGCTCCATGGGCATCTACATTTTCAAGGCTTCGCTACTGTACCGGTTGCTGGAGGAAGACGCGAAGCGACCGGACACTGCGCATGATTTCGGCCACAACATCATCCCGGAAGCCTTGAACAAGCTGAAAGTGCTGGCGTATCCGTTCAAGGACGTGAACACGCGCGTGCAGCAGTACTGGCGCGATGTCGGAACGGTCGATGCGTTCTACGAAGCGAACATGGAGCTCACGCACGTCAACCCGGAACTGAACATTTACGACGAGCAGTGGCCGATCTGGACCTACCAGCGTCAGTATCCACCCGCGAAGTTCGTGCTGGATGACGTCGGCCGTCGCGGTGCGGCGATCAATTCCATGGTGTCGGGCGGGTGCATCGTCTCGGGTGCCGAGGTCAAGGAGTCGCTGATGTTTTCCAATGTGCGCGTGGAAGAGCGCAGCTACGTCGAGCGCTCGCTGCTGTTTCCGGACGTGAAGATCGGTTCGGATTGCGTCATCAAGCGCGCCATCATCGATACGGGCGGCGTTGTTCCCCCAGGCACACGCATCGGTGTGGATCCGGCCGAGGACGCTCGCCGCTTCTATATGACCGAAAAGGGTGTCGCCCTGGTTACGCGCGACATGCTGACGAAGCTTTCCCGGGGCGAGTAGAGCGAGATGAGTGGTGAGTAGTGAGTGGCCCGACAGGATTCAGGACTTGCCGCAAGCGAACGGCACATTCGTTTGTCGAACGGGTAAGCGGGAGACTTTCCGGATGCCCTCCTCAATCCGCTCGATCCACATTCATCGGCAGACTTGCCGCCAGGCACTGCCGCATACTAGCGTTACCGGAGCAATCAGACCGTAGGTCTGTTTGCTGAAAGACACTTGGCTCAACCCCACTGACCGGGGAAGACGCCTCGAATCCCGATCCTGTCCGGCCACTCACTACTCACTATTCACCACTCTCCAGCCCTTACCACTCACCCCTCACCCCTCACCACTCCCCCACATCTGTGCAAAACTGCGCGAATGCGTCCGCGCCCGCCGCATGGTGCCGGACGTCAGACATTCCAAAAAAGCGGTCTTGTGCATGGGAGCTTCGTAGTGACAGATCCGATTCGCGTTTGCCAGGTGCTTCCGCGCCGTTCTTCGATGACCAAGATGGCACTGGTACTGCTGGTCGTCGCGCTGCAGGGCTGCAGTACGCTGCGCCCGAAACTCGAGCCGATACGACTGATGATCTCCAGTGTCGTCATGACCTCGCCCGACATGTTCAATCAGCAGTTCGTGGTGCGAATGCACGTGGAAAATCCCAACGATCGGGAGATCGCCGTTCAGAGCGTCGACTACAAGCTGTTCCTGCAGGGGGATGGCTTTGCGGATGGCGTCAGCAACCGGAGTTTCAAGCTGCCGGCGAAGGGCGAGCAGGATGTCGACCTGCCGGTGCGCACTGCGTTCACGAGCAGTTTCGGGCGCCTGATCTCGCGGCTCAACGGCAGCAAGCGCGTGGAGTACGTCATCGAAGGCACGTTGCAGACCGATATCACCCTGCTGAAGAAGATTCCCTTTCGTGAAAGTGGCACGGCCGAACTGGCGGTGATGCGATAGAGGGCAACGCACACTGAGCACGACGCAGGCTTGGAGGCCGGTCAGGTGAGCCGCAGAGTTCCGGGCCGCAGTTGCGCGGCGCATAGCGCGGTCGCATCACGCACCACCCGGCTATGGGCTATCGGTCAACGCATTTGCGAGCGCAGGGTTTCGAGCCTGCGTATCTGATCGCTTGCATCGTCATGGCCGGTGGCCTGGGCACGGCGATACCAGTGCAGTGCCGCGCTCGTGTCCTGCAATACGCCGCGACCGTGTTCGTGCAATTGGGCGATGCCGGCCATGGCGTGCGCATTGCCGGCGTCGGCGGCCAGGCGGAAGAAATGCGCCACCTCCTGCCAGTCGATATCGCTGCGCGCCTGTTCGGCCTTGAGCGCGGCGAGGGCCAGTTGCGCAGAGGTATCACCCTGGGCCGCGGCGGCGCGATAGCACTGCTCGGCTTCGGCATCATCACGCGCCGTGCCCCAGCCATGACGCAGGCACACGCCGAGGTTGTAGCGCGCGCCGGCATCGCCCTGTGCCGCGGCGCGCCGCAACCACGCCACGGCCTCGCCGGCCGCCGTGGTGGAGGTGCGTTGCTGTAATAATGTGCCGGCCAGGAGCACCATCGCGCGGGTGTTGCCCTGTGCCGCTGCCTTGGCCAGCCAACGCTGTGCTTCGGTGACGGAAGCCTCGGTGCCGATACCGCGCAGCAATTGCTCGCCCGCGTGGAGCTGTGCTTCGGCATGGCCTTGCTCGGCGGCTTGCAGCCAGAACTGGAACAATTCACGCAGGCTGGTGTTCTCCGGCTCGTTCCGGTGCAGCGCCTGCAAGGCCTGTAGCGCACCGACGTGACCCTGCGCGGCGGCGCGCCGATACCACAACGCCGCCATGCGTGGATCGGCCGGCAGTTGCAAGTGGTCGCGGCCCGTGCTGAGCACATCGCCCAGCCATGCTTGTGCGAAAGCGTCGCCGCCTTGGGCGGCGTTGCGCATCAGCCGCAGTGCGAGATGCTCATCTTTGGCGACGTGCCGGCCCTCGGCATGCCACAGGCCCAATCGCGCCTGGGCGTCAGCCTGTCCCTGCCGGCTGCAGTCATTGAGCAGGGTCACGATGCGTTCCAGTTCCGGTGCCAGCGGATCACCGCGTTCATGACACTGCGTCAGCAGACAGGCCGCGGCGCCGCTGCCCATGTCCGCCGCGACTTCAAGCCACAGCATCGCGCGCTGCGCATCCGCTGCGACCGGTCTGTGCAGTTCGCTGTCCTCCGCGGGCTGTCCTTGGCGATCGTCGCGGACTTCGGCGTACTGGTGATGCAGCGCCCAGGCGGCTTGCACGCTGCCTGCGTTTACCGCCTGTTCCAGCAATGTCAGTCCCTGTTCGACATCGCGTTCCACGCCCAGGCCGCGCAGATGCAGGAACGCCAGGTTGTACAGGCCCTCCGCCGTACCGAGATCGGCAGCGCGGCGGTACCACTGCGCCGCCTGGCCATAGTCACACTCCGGTCCTTCGCCTTGCGCATGCAGGATGCCCAGTCGCAGGCAGGCCGTTCCGCTGCCTTGCTGCGCAGCTTGTTCGTACCAGCGATGTGCGGCCTCGAGGTCGCGCGGCACGCCCATGCCGCCGGCGTGCAATGCGCCGAGATGACACATCGCATTGACATCGCCCTGCGCCGCGGCGCGGTGAAACCAGTCCGCGGCCGCGTCCAAGTCCTGCGGCAGGCCCAGGCCATCGGCCTGCAATGCACCGAGGCGTTCCCATGCTTGCCTGACATTCTGCTCGGCGGCGGATGCCAGCCAGCGTGCGGCTTCGCCGGCATCTTTGGGCACTCCTTCACCGACGAGATACAGCTGACCCAGAAGATATTGCGCCGGACCGTGCCCCAGCTCCGCAGCCTGGCGGCACAACACCGCTGCCGCGCCATGATTCGGTTCGGGCCCGCTGCGCAGCAGTTGCACCAAGGCAAGATAGCTTTGCGGGACGCCGCGAGCGGCGGCGCGACGCAACCAGGTTTCGGCCCGTGCCGGGTCGGATGCCACGCCTTGCCCGAGCCGGTACAACTCGCCGAGGTGGAACATCGCCATCGGTTGATTGCGTGCCGCGGCTCGTTCGAGCAGCGTAGCGGCGCGAGCCATGTCGTGTTCCATTGCCTCGCCACGCATCAGCAACAACGCAAGGCATAGTTGTGCGGTGGCGTTGTGTTGTGCCGCAGCCAATTCCAGCCATTCGCTGGCGCGCCGATGGTCGGTCGTGCCGCCATAGACGCCGCTGTACAGCAGACCGAGACCCAGTTGGCCCGCTGCACAGTCTTGCACCGCAGCGGTTTCGAACCAGTTGGCTGCCGTTGCGTGATCGCAGGCAACACCGAGGCCGCTGGCATATTGATGGCCAAGGCGAGTCTGTGCCTCGGCGCGGCCGGCTTTGGCGGCGAGTGTGTTCCAGTGCAGGGCGCGTTGCAGGTCGGCCGCGATGGCGAGCCCGCGCGGATAGAGTTGTTTGAGCAGGGCATCGGTGCTGTGCTGATCGCGAATGCGGTCCAGCGCGGCGGGTGTGGCGGTCTGCGGCGCGGTGCGACCGGTGAGATATATCTCGCCCAGGCGGGACATGGCGTCGACACATCCGCGTTCCGCCGCGCACTCGTACCAGTGCACGGCTTCGACGAAGTTCTGCAACACGCCGTCGCCGCGTTCGTAAAGCTGCGCGAGCCGCAGCTGCGCCTGACGGTCGCCGTGTTCGGCGAGTGCTCGGAACAACACGACGGCTTGGGCGAACTGTTTCTCTCGGCATGCCTCCTCGGCGCGCTCCAGCGTGGGGAGCGGCTGCTTGCGCGTCACTAGCCGCGACAACGTTTTGCCGAGACTCATGCGGTGCTCCGGGGCGTATAGAATGGCGTCATGCGAAGCGGCTGCGCGCGGTATTGCCGGCTGCTCATGGCGTCGGCGACAGGTTCAATCCATGGGGTAGGGGTTGTCCCGCCGACAGTCGTCCCAGGGCCAGTGCCAGCTGCGCGGCCGCTACCCGCCAGTCGAGTTCCGCACGAATGCGCGTCTGTTGCGCGTTGGCCGCCGCTCCCTGCGCAGTGAGCACATCCAGTATGCTGGCCACGCCACTTTGATATCGGCCCCGCGCCACGTCCTGGTTTTGCGCCGCTGCGGCGAACAGTTCGTTGGATTGCGTGATCTGGCGACTCGCCACATCCAGTCCGTGATAGGCATTCCATATGTCCAGCGATACATCGAGTCGTGTCTGTTCCAGGGTCTCTTCGCTTTCCTGCAGAGCGGCGCGCGCCTGGCGCACGGTATAGTGCGCACGAAAGCCGCTGAAGAAAGGGATCGTCACGTTGATGCCGATGCGGTTGTAATCGCGATCGGGGAGACCTGTTTCCTCGGTGTGATAACGGCCCGCCGTGATCGCGATGCTCGGACGCCCCGTTGCCTGGGCGACGGCAACACTGGCGGCCACCGCATCGCGCTGTGCTTGCGCGGCAGCGAGGTCTGGATGCTGGCGTGCGGCTTCCGTCATGAGTTCATCGATGCGCATCGACAGCGCTGGTGTGGTGCGAACGGGTGCCGGCCTTTCCAGCTGCAGCGTCTGATCGGCGCTCAGCCCCAACGTGACCGCCAGTTCGCCTTGTGCTCGCTGCGCCGCCGCTTCCAGCTGTAGCCGAGTGAGCACCGCCTGGTTATAAGCGGTCCGGGCCTGTAACTCATCGCCCAGGGTGCCGGCGCCTCCGCTACGCAGCGAACGCGCCATTTCCAGACTGTCGCGCGCCGCGTTTTCGCTGCTGCGCGCCGCCTCCAGCACGGCGGCGGTAGCCTGCGCGCCATAGTAAGTCTGCACCACCGTAAAGATGGTCTGCTGTGTGGCGCTATTTACCTCTGCGGCCGCGGCATCCAGCAGTTTGCGTGCCTGATGGATGCGGCTGCCGCGATTGCCGAAGTCGTACAGCGTCCACGACAGCTGCAGCGCGGCGTCGGTGGTGTCCTGGTCGTAGTCGACGATGTCGCCTGCGCCATTGGCATGCTGGCCTTTGACGTTGACACGCTCCCCTTTACCGGAAATATCGGGCAGCCAGGCGCTTTCCGCCGTGCCTACCGCTGCAGCGCGTTGGCGCGCTACGGCCCATGCCTTACGCGTGGCGGGATTGCGGCACAGCGCAAGGTCCACCGCGGTGGCAAAGCTCAGCATGCCGGCGGGCGGCATGCAGGTCCCGTTCGGATTGTTCAATGGATCGCCCGACAGATCTTGGGCGTGCAGGCGCTCGTCGAGCGCACGCCCGGTGAACAGCGGATCGAAGCCGCGTTCGGCCGCGATGACATGTGTACCGGGCAACAGCAGCGCCAGCACGGTGGCCGATACATGCCATCGAATGCGTGTAGCGAGCGGCACGGTATAGAAAGCAGGATGCTGATCCATGAATCCCTTGTGGTGAAACGTAGTTGAGGGCGTGGTGAATGTCAGGGTTCGCGCATGGCCTCGGCACCGGTACGCAAGCTGCCCTCGATGAAGTAGGAAAGGATGGTGCGCTTGCCCACCATGATGTCGCCTTGCAAGGTCATCCCGGGAATGAGGCGGAAGTCCCGCGGCACATTGCGCAGCTTTATTGCTTCGAATATCACGCGGGCCCTGAAGTAGGGCGACACCACCGGTTGCTGGTTGTCGTCGATGGTGAAGGAACCCTCGCTGATGGTCTTGATGCGGCCCCGCGCCGTGCCATGCTGCATGAAACGATAGGCATCGAACTTGATCTGTACGGGATCACCGGTCTTGATGAAACCGATGTCGCGCGCATTCACCTTCACATCCGCTTCCACCGGCGCATCCAACGGCACCAGCGTGAACAGCGGGTCCTGGGTGGTCGCGGCGCCGGAGCCGGCGATGGAGCCGGATGACACCTTGCCGACCTTGAGCACCACGGCATCCGATGGCGCATCCAGCGTGGACAATGCATCGAGGCGCTGCGCCTTGTGCAGGTTCTGCCGGGACTGTTGCAGGTCATCGCGAATGCGCACCAGCTCATTGCCCACATCGGCCTTCCACTTCTGCACATAGGCATCGCGCTGCGCCTTGAGCGAGGCGAGGTCCTCCGTGAGCGCCGCCATCCGTTGCTGTGCGGTGGCCAGCAGGCGGGTGAGTTCAGTACGTTCGTCGGTGGCCTGCATCAGTTGCAGGCGCGACACATAGCCTTTTTCCAGCAGCGGGCGATAAGTGCTCTCCACGTTCTCGGCCAGATTCAGGCGCTGCTGATACTGCGCGGTGTCGGAGCGGTATTGCATGATCTGCGCATCGATGCTCTGGATGCGGCTGGCGAAATCGGCGAGGTTGTATTTGTATTCCGCCTGACGTTTCTCCCAGATGCCGCCCTGCAGGGCCTGATAGGGATCGCTGGCTAGATAACGATAGCGCCGGTCCGAGAGTTCGGCCTCGAGCCGTTGCACCGCTGCTCCCTGGCTGGCTACCTGGCTCTCCAGCTGCACGCGATCGGCGCGCGTGAAGGTGGGATCGAGCAGCGCCAGCGGCTGGCCCTTCTTCACCACGTCGCCGGCCTTGACGCGCACTTCGCGCACGATGCCGGCATCGAAGGGTGAGACATAGATTTCTCCCCCTACCGGCACCACGCGACCGCTGCTGACCACTACACGGTCCAGCTTGACGATGGCCGACAGCAGCAAGGCCAGCAGCAGCATGGCGAACAAGGCATACAGTACGAGGTGCTCGCGCGCTGGCGCGGTGCGCAGGAACACCGCTGCGGTTTCCGATTCGAAGGCGCCGACCACCTGCGCCAATTCATTGTGGCGGCGGGCGAGGCGCGTGGCGGAGGGCAGCGGACTCATCGTTTTCCCCGCGGAAACACCAGCAGATCCGATTCGTGCGCGCCTTCTACGTGCCGGTTCTGCTGATGCCACATGTGCTTGTAGATATCGCAGCGCTGCAACAGCTCTGCATGCGTGCCGAGGTCGTACACCTTGCCGCGTTCCAGCACCAGAATGGCATCGGACTCCACCAGCATCGACAGGCGATGCGAAATGGTGATCACCGTGCGGCCACGCGCCATGCGTTTGAGGTTGGTATTGACGATGGCTTCGCTTTCCGCATCCAGTGCGCTGGTGGCTTCGTCCAGGATGAGAATGGGTGGATCGATGAGCAGCGCGCGCGCGATGGCGAGCCGCTGGCGCTGACCACCGGACAAGTTGCTCGCGCCTTCCTCCAGCACCGTGTCGTAGCCGCGCGGCAGGCGTTCGATGAATTCTTCGGCACCGGCCAGCTGCGCGGCGCGCACCACGTCGAGAAAGCTGGCTTCGGGCCGCGCCATGGCGATGTTGTCGCGGATGGTGCCGGAGAACAGAAAGCTCTCCTGCAGCACCACACCGATGTGGGTGCGCATGTGCGTGAGATCCATTTCGCGCAGGTCCATGCCGTCGACCTTGATCATGCCTTCGTAATTCGCGTGCAGGCGTTGCAGCAGGCGGGTAATGGTGGTCTTGCCCGAGCCGCTGCGGCCCATGACGCCGAGCACCTTGCCGGCCGGTATGGTGAATGTCGCTTCGTCCAGCGCATAGGGCGCGCCCGGCGCATAGCGGAAACGCACGTCGCTAAAGCTGATTTCACCCTTGATGGGCGCCCGCAGACCGTTACTGCGCGTGGTCTCGGGCGGCACGTTCATGATGGAGGCCACTTCGTCGATGGCGCCCTGCACTTCGGCGAGGTCACCCTGCAGCTGCGCGATTCTCACCAACGGCTGTGCCAATCGCATCGACAGCATGGAGAAGGCCACCAGCGCGCCGGGGTTGATGCTATCGGGCGAGGCCAATGCAATGTAGGCGCCGACCACCAGGCAGCCGGAATAGATCAGCCGCTCGAAGGGCAGGGTGAAGGTCTGCGGATAGTTGGCTAAGACGCCCACGGCATGGCGCGCAGCGGCGGCTTCGGCGACATGGCGGTCCCATTCGCGGCGGCGACGGCCTTCCAACGCCAGCGACTTGATGGTGCGGATGCCGTGAATGGTCTCCACCAGGTGCGAGGACTTGACCTGTTCGGCGTTCACCGCGCGGTGGTAGGCGCGGCCGATGGGCTTGAGGAAGAGCATGACGATGATGAAGATGCAACCCGCGAGCACGAAGGCCATCAACGCCAGCCGCCACTCGAGTATCAGCATGGCCGGTATCAACCCCAGCAAGGGCACTGCTTCGAGAAACGCGCCGAACAGTTGTCCGGTGAGGAACTGGCGGATCTTCCAGATTTCGCCGAGTTTGCCCAAGGTGCGCCCGGTCGGCGTGCGTTCGAAGTAATCCATGGGCAGCTTGAGCAGCTTCTCCACCAGATAGAGATTGATACGGCCGTCGATGCGCGTGGTGGCGATCTGCGTCAACACGCGGCGCAAGTAGCCGAGCACGGTCTCGAACACCAGCATCAGCAGGATGGCGCCGGTCAATACATGCAGCGTGGCCTGCGACTGGTTCACCAGCACGCGGTCGAGCACGATCATGACGATGAACGGCGGCGCCACCGCGAAGACGGTGCTCGCCAAGGCGGCGGCGGCAATGTCGCTGAACAGCTTGCGTTCGTGCAGCACCTGGCCCATCAGCCAGCGCAGGCCAAATGGCTGCTGCTCGTCGGTGCGGCTATGCAGGCGCTTGATGAGGATGATCTCGCCTTCCCATACTTCCGCGAGCTGGATTTCCTCGATGGCCATCAACTCGTCAGCGGGGGCGGCCGGGTCGCGGATCAGTGCGATCGAGCCCTTCATCGGATCGGCATGAGCGCCTTCCAGCAGCAGCGCCCCGCCATTGCGGGCGCGCAGCATCGCCGGCAAGGTCTTGCCGAGTCGGGGCAGCTCGGCGAACGACAATTGCAACGCGCGGGCTTCGAGGCCGATATCGCGCGCCATGGCGATTACCGCGGCGGTATCGGGCTCTGCGTCATCGCTGGGAAATTGGCGACGCAATGTGTCGACGCTGGTATCCACGCCGAGCCGCGTCGCAATGGCGACCAATGCCAGCAACGTGCTCGATGGTGGCGCCAAGCTGTCGGCGAGGGATGAGTGTGCCGCAGTAGGGGTGAGCTCGGACTGCATATGGGCTTGCCGGTATTTCCTTAAATTGGCGTTCGCATTGCCTTGCTAAGCTAAGGGCAAACGTCCTCAAGACGTTGTCCATTCCCGCATGCAGTGCGCAAGCGCGAGCTTGCAACTGCGTCATCGCCAGAGCCTGGGTGCAGGGCGCGGGAGAAGTATGAAAAAAGTATGAGGGCATCGCTGGCTGAACACAACTCTGGATGGCGCCCTCCGGTGTTGATTGGGCACGAGACAAAAAAATTTTTAGGTTCGTCGGGTGATTCGTCGCGTCATGACGACATGTCTCCGACAGGTGGCGAAGGTGCATGCGCACGTTGCATGCGGCGCATGAAAACACGCATGCTAGTCGGTCTGTCATTCATGGAATGTTGCCGCGACGATGGACTCGCACAAGGAAATGCCGTTGCTTGCGGAGCCAGTCAGATTGGTGATTTGGGACTTGGACGATACGTTCTGGAAGGGCACGCTCAGCGAGGCGCCGGTCGAATTCGTTCACGAGCACCGCATGATCCTGCGCGAATTGGCGCGGCGTGGCATCCTCAATTCCATCTGTACGCGTAACGATCCACAGCGGGTGCGCGCTACCTTGCTCGATGAAGGGCTATGGGACTATTTCGTTTTCCCCAGTATCGGCTGGGAGTCGAAGGGACCGCGCATTCGCACGTTGATCGAGCGCAGCCAGCTGCGGCCGGCGAGCGTGCTGTTGATCGACGACAACCCGTCCAACCTGCAGGAGGCGCGGCATTTCACGCCGGAGCTGGCGATTGCCGGCCCGCAGATCATCGCCGGCATGCTGGATCATCCCGCCTTTGTCGGCAGTCCCGATCCGGAATTGACGCGATTGCTGCATTACAAGTCGCTGGAGCGGCGCCAGGCCGATGCGCAATCGGCCGTCGAAGATTCCGCTGCCTTCTTGCGCAACAGCGATATCCGCGTGTGCATCCATCATGAATTGGATATGCATCTGGAGCGCATCGTCGAACTCATCAATCGCACCAACCAACTCAATTTCACCAAGCGCCGTCTGCCCGAGGGTGCGGCTGCGCGCATCGAGTTGGGCCGGCTATTGCATTCGCATGAAATGCAGGCCGGGCTGCTGGAGGTGCGCGATCGTTACGGTCATCATGGGCAATCCGGTTTCTATCTGCTGCACAACAGTGGCGAGCTGTTGCAGTTCTGCTTCTCCTGTCGTCTGCTGGGGCTGGGCATCGAAACGTGGTTGTATCGCCGTCTCGGCCGGCCGCGACTTGACGTAGTGGGCGAAGTGCTCGCCGATCCGATGACCGACGAGCGGACAGTGGATTGGATCACGCTGGACCCTGCGCCGTCCGCGACCGAGGCCAACGGCGCGCCCGCTGCAAGCGGTGTTCCACGCACCGCTGCCTCGCTCAAGTGGGTGTTTGCGCGCGGTGGCTGCGATCTGCAAGCGTTGTCGCACTACTTCCGCACGCGGGGCGCACAGGTTCACGGCGAGTTCAACACCGGCCGGCAGGGTCTGGATGTGCGCCTCGATCATTCGGCCTGCCTGCATCATGCGCTGTACGGATTGAGTGATGCCGCTCGTCAGGCCGCTATGCGCCTGGGATATCGCGACGCAGATTTCGTTACTGCGCTATCTGATCCAGACCGATGCGCTACCGCCGACCACGGCGTGGTGATACTGAGCTTCTGGGCGGATGCGGCTTATGCGCTGTATCGGCATCGCACGTTGCAGTTCCTCGTGCCCTTTGCCTTGCCAGGCCGCGCCAATCACGCACTCGATGCGCGCACCGCCTCGCCGAGTGAATTGCCGCCGCACCTGCGCAGCGGTGAGGTTGCGCAGGCATTGAGTGCATTGCAGGCCGACTACGATTTTGTCGGATTGATCGACGAAGCCACCTTCAAGGCACATGTCGCACGCGCGCTCGATGCGCTGCCGGCACAAACGCCGGCGGTATTGCTGCTGGCCAATACGCGACTCTGGGATGCGCAGGCGAAGGTGATGCATCAATCGGCGGCCTGCATGCGGCTCAACACCTGGGTGACTGAAGCGGCGGCCCATCGGGCGCGCACCGTGCTGGTGGATGTGCGCGAGGCCATTCAGGGTGAGCACGAGGTACTCGACTGGTCGCACTTCGACCGCATCGTGTACTTCAGGCTGTATCGGCGTATCTGCGAACGTCTGGCCGACTGCACCGGAGCCGGTGCATGAGCAAGCAACTGCTGATCGAAACGGCACATGTCAGCGCCATCGCTCAGGATCTGGGTGGCGATACGGTGTTCGTTACCTTCAATGCCATGGGCATACTGCGCAATGGCCTGGAATTCTGGGCGGATCGCTTTTTTCTCAAGCGCGGCCTCTCGGCCCTGGGCGTGATGACGGCGCGGCCCAACTGGTTCCCGGCGGCGGACATGGCGCAGGTGCTGCCGCACCTGAAAGCGCAGATCGCCGGACGCCGCGTGGTGACCTATGGTCATAGCCAGGGTGCCTATGGCGCGCTGAAATTTGCCCGTGCGTTGGGCGCGCGAGTGACACTGGCATTCTGTCCGCAGTGGTCCATCGATCCAGGCGACGTGGCGGCCTTCGATCCACGCTACGCGGTGTTCTTCGATCACCAGCTCGACAACGGACGCCGTGTCGAGAACGACGATCTGGGCGAGCATTCCTTCGTGTTCTTCGACAGTCGCGAGCATGCCGACGCGCAGCACGCGCGACGCCTGGCAGCATTGCGCGGCGTGCGCCTGGTCACGGCGCCGTTCTCCATGCACGATACCATCCGGCTCATCACCGAGGGCGGTGCGGCCGATGAGCTGATTGGCAGCTGCACACAGGCCACGCCGGATGCTGCGCTGCTGCGTCGCGTGGTACGCAGCTGCCGCGAGCGCTCGCCCACCTATCACAAACATGCGCTGAGCCAGCTGTTGCAGCGCCTGCATTTCTCCCGTTGCGGTTCCACGCTGTTCTTCGGCCGTGCGCTGCGGCGGCAGACCGAACTCGATGACTTCCACGAGGTGCTGGCCGCGCGCGCGCGGTGTGATGCGAGTGCCGAGCAGCAGGCCCTGGCGCGTTTGGAGGACCGCCATTTCGACAATATCGATCTGATCTTCCTGTGGACGCTGTGCAACCGGCTACGCTTTTTTGAAATGGAGCGGCGGGTGGCGCAGCAGATTTTCATGCGGTACGCCGACAAGACGCCCGCTTGCCTGCATGCGGTGACTACGCTTATTCGTGGCCGCCAACTCGATGCCGCCATCGCCGAATTGTCGCGCATGGTGCAGCACGCGGATGCCTTCGACTATATCGGCGCGTTCGTCGATCTCGCCGTACGCCTGCAGCGGCCCGATCTCATCGAAAACCTGCTGGTCGATACCACGCCTGCGGCGGCGGAGATTCCGATCAGACTACGGCTGGTGGAATGTCATCGCCGCGCCGCCGACCGTGCCGCCGCGTTCCGCTCGCTATTGCGCCTGGCAAGCCTGTGTCAGCAGCATCCCGACTACCTGGCCGTGATCGCCACGCATCTGCTGGGCATCGGCGAGGCGCGCTATGCGCTGGAACTTCGAGAACGCCTGCAGCGCTGTAACACAGGCGACATCGACACCACGCTGGATGTCATGGAGGCGCGCATTGCCGTCGGTTCCGCCCGCAATGCGTCCGAGCTGGATGCCCTCACCGGCAAGGTATTGAATGCAGGACAGTGGGAACGAGTATCGGTGTTGCAGGAGCGACTGGGGCGCACGCGCCGCGCATTCCACGCCTTGCGGCAAGGCCTGCGTTGCGCGGACGCGCCTCAGTCGCTGCGCCTGCGCGAAGTGTACCTGCTCATGGTAACCCGTCGCCGACGGCGTGCCTGCCGTGCTTTGCTGACTATGCTGGCAGCGCCGCCCAAGGATGCGGGCGTGCTGCGTGGCGCGACGGAATTGTCGCTGCATCTGAAGCGTACCGATCTTGCTTTGCAGTTCGCCACGCTGTTGTGGCGTCAGGCGCCGCAGGTGCCGGATATCGTCATTCTGCATGCGCATTGTCAGCGCTTGGCCGGCGAACCGGCGGCGGCACGCCAGCAGTTGACGCAGTTGTTCGACAGGGAACAGCGGTATCCCTCCTTCGCCGACTACCAATGGGTGGCGCTGATGCAGGAGCTCTTCGACGCCGGGATGATGGATCTGGCGATCAGCGCCGCGGAGGAAGTGCTGGCGCGTGAACCGGCCAATCGGCAGGCGCAATCTCTGCTGGCCAAGCTGGCGCTGCTACGTCGACATGGCGGTTGCGTGGCGTCGAATTCCATTCAGCCTGTGGCTGCGCGCACTCACAGCCTGCGGCAGCGAGTGCTAGCGTGGGCGCAACAGTGGCGTTGCAGCACATGACTCAACGTCAGTGTGAGGTTAGTCAGCGGGTCGTCATGCATCGACCGCAAACCGATTCTTCAGTTGCCCGCTTGCCGCACGCGGCCGTGCCGCAAGCGCGGAGTGCCAGCCATTTTTTTGCTTTCGTGCATATTCCCAAGACTGCCGGCACCTCGGTGCGTCAGGCGCTGCAGGCTACCTTGGGAAACGCGCTGCTGGTGGTGGAACGCAGCGAGAACCTGTTTTTCCTCGACTATCCATGCTGGCTTGGCAAGCAGGTAGCCATCGGTCATGTGTCGCTGCCGCTGTTGTCGTTGTTCGGCGCGCAGCGCTGGGGTACCTGTCTGCGGCATCCATTGGCGCGTTGCGTATCGCAGGTCCGGCACTGGCTGCGACCCGCTACCGTCGCGCCCGAAGTGGACCGCTTCGGGCGGGACTTGCCTGCCTTCGAACCCGAACGCGGCGTGGCATGGAACATGGCGATGGTGTTGGAGTGGGGAGACGGCGACCGCTTCCTGGAGATTTCCAATGCCATGACTTATCAGCTCATCGACGATCCGCAGTTTCGGGTACTGTCGCCGGACGAACATGGCTTGCGGCTGGCGACCGATGTGCTGGACACCGCAAGCTGTCTTGCCGTCACGGAGGATGCTGCCGGCCTGGCGCGCGGCCTGTGCGGGGTGCTCGGTATCGATGCGGTGCTGGGCCATGCCAATTCTTCCAGCAGCAACAGCCAGGAACTGGTGCAGCAGTTACCGCGTGATGTGCTGCGCCGGTTGGAGCGCGCCAACGAACTCGATCTCGCGCTATACGAACACGCGCTGGGCATCATCGGAGCGCGCCGCTGGTATGCAGCCGATCCGGAACGGGCGCTGCGATCCGCGCTGCCGCGAATCTTCGATCTGCGCAGCGTGCGCGGCATCGGTCGCGATTTCATGGCGCACTTCGGCGAAGCGCCACATGAGCTCAGCGGTCGTACCGCGCACGTCATGCTCGATATCGCGGAGTTCACCAGCGGTCTGTCGCTGACGGGAGATATCCATCTGTTTGGCCATGCGCACCAAGCCGACCTGGCAGTATTCGCGGCCGCGCTCGGCCCCGCGGAACAGCTTCACTGCCATGACGGCCACCGCGACGGCCACTATAACGGCCACCCTGACCGAGTGAGCGTTGCCGAACATGTCGGCGCCATCGGCGCAGTGCACGCGCGACCGATGCGTGCCGCCTTCATCCAGGCTAAAAACGAACCTGCCGTCGTGCTCGCCGACGTGCAGCGGGTCGCACTGTCATTGGATCGTTCCGGCCATGCCGTGCTGATGAATGCACTGACCGGCGGTGGTCTCGAAGTTGCAGGCGAGGCGTGCAAAATTTTCTCGCGCAACGGATTCTTGCCGCTTGCAGTCATCGATCGGCATGCCTTATTTTGTGGCCTGCCATTGCGTCCGGCCATGGCCGCATTACTGAAAGCCAAATTCAACGAATGCAGTATCGGACGCATCATGATTGCGGGCCTGAGCTGTCTGGAGATTACTTCGGACTATTGATCGGGTAGATCGGCCATCCTCCGACTCGATCGTCGAGCCGGCTCATCATTGCCAGATCATCATTGGAAGATGCACAGTGGAAGAACTTTCAGAGGAAGAAATCAGCGTCGAAGCACTCGTCGCGGATGAAGTGCAGGATGCCGGCGCAGTCGCGCCACGCGCCGCGCGGCGTGGCGAGAACCGCAGGTCCGCTGCTGGACTGCCACGCTTCCGGCTGGCCGGTCCACTCAAGGGCGATTACAGCCTCGCGGTGGTCAACCGGCATTTCGCGTTGGCGCTGCAGTCGGCAGGTTGCGACATCGAACTGGTGCCGCAGGAAGACGACCTGTGCGAGGACACACACTTTCTCGCTACCGGCCTGCAGTCGCGACTGGTGAGTGCGGCCAGCGAACCGCGCCGCGCCACACTGCTTAGCGTCAATGACTGGCCCATTCGTGTGCCGCCGCCGGGTCAGCGATCCTTCGCGCATTGCTTCGCGTGGGAGGAAAGCATTTTGCCGTTCGACATCGCCGCGCGGTTGTCATGTCATGCCCTGGTGGCGACCACCGCCGAGTTCGTCACGCGCGCCTGCATCAACAGCGGCGTCACCAGTCCGGTAGTGACCATCGGTAATGGCACCGATCACATTCTGCGTCCCGCTGCCGACCGGCCGCTGCGTCACGCGCGCGAAGCGCGGCCGTTTCGCTTCGTACATATTTCCTCGTGTTTTCCGCGCAAGGGCATCGATGTGCTGCTGGCGGCCTACTTCGCGGAGTTCAACGGCGCCGATCACGTCGAACTGCTGATCAAGACTTTCGACAATCCACACAATCAACAGCTGCGTGCCACGCTCGAACGCCTGCGTTGCGCCCATGCAAACCCGCCGCGGGTACAAGTCAACATCAGCTCGCTGGATGCTCAGGAGTACTACGCACTGTATGTCCAGGCCGATTGCCTGGTGGCGCCGAGCCATGGCGAAGGTTTCCTGTTGCCGGCTGCCGAAGCCATGCTCAATAACGTGCCGGTGATCACCACGGGCTGGGGCGGCCAATGCGATTTCTGCACCGACGACACCGCTTGGCTGATCGATTCGAAGCTGGAACCCTCGACTTCGCACGTGGCCGCGCCGGGTGCCCTGTGGGCGCGTCCGGATGAAACGCATCTGCGTGTACTGATGCGTGCCATGACACGTCTGAGCGTGGAGGAACGTGCAAAGCGTCTGCACAGCGCGCAGCGTCTGCTGGAACGAAAGTTCACTTGGGCTGCCGCAGCACAGCGCTTCATTGCAGCGATGCAAGCCGGTGAAGCGAAAAAGGTGCCGCGTGTCGCAGCGTCAGCGTCATCGCGACGTCATGTCGTCATCTCCACCTTCAATCAGCGCTGCGGCATCGCCACGTTCACCCATGAGCTGCTGCGCGCCGCTCCGGCGCGACATCATCTGGCGGCTATCGTCACCGAGCAGGTGGACCGCAGTGGCGTCGCGGCCGCGCAATTTGCCCGACCGGTGCCGGTACTGCCGGTCTGGCAGCGTCATACTCGCTTCATTCCCGACATCGTCGAGGCCACGCGACGGCTGCGTCCGGACAACGTGCTCATCCAGCATCATCCGGGTCTGTACAGTTGGGACATGTTGGGCGGCATCGTCAATGGCCTGGCCGATTTGTCCGGCGTCACCCTGCAATTGCACGCGGCCACGGAAGGGTTGCAGGAGCTGCGCAGCGCGGCATCACGGCTGGCGCGCGCCACGCGTTTCATTGTGCACAACGCTCACGACTACATGACCATCGCCGGGATGTTCGGCGCTCAGCGTACGGCGCTGCTGCCCCATGGCATCGACGAACCCCGTGCGTTGCGTCCGCGACCGCTAGGAGCGCCCTGGCGTTTCGGCTCTTTCGGTTTTGCCGCACCTCACAAGGGATTTCACAAGGGCATCGAGGCACTGTCCATTCTGCGTCAGGCGGGTTTCGCTGCGAGCTACGATATTTTCAGCGCGCTCGATCCCGCCAATGACGCGGGCCGGCACTATCTCAAGTACTGCGCCGAACTGGCGCTACGCTTAGGCGTGTCCGAATGGGTCACCATCGATCCGCGTTTTCTGCCGCTGGGTGAAGTGATGAAACGGTTGTCACGCTGCGTGGCCGGGCTGTTGCTGTACGACGATGTCAAAGAAGGCGCCAGCGGCGCCTCGCGTGTCATGCTGCGTGCAGGCGTGCCCCTGCTGGTATCCGCATCGCCGATCTTCGCCGACCTGCAGTCACTGTGCCGCGTGGCAGGCGGCACTACGCTGTCGTTGGTCCGCGAAATGAAACTGCTCATCGAGCAGCCTCAGCAGCGCGCCGCACAGTTGGCGCGTCAGACAGAGTTCGTGAACGCCACGCGCTGGGAACAGGTGGCAAGGATGGTGTTCGATCATGTGGGTTGAATTTCCAGCTGCGTCGTTGCTGACGGGTAGCGCGGAACAAAGCGTTGCCGACGTCATCGAGACCTGCCTCGGCCAGCGCCCGACACCGGCCTTCATGCAGCGCCACGCCGCGCGCATCAGACACGACGAGATCGATTTCCTGATGGATTACCTGGGACAATGGCCACGCCGGCTGCGCAGCACGTTTCGCCGGCAGCGCGCGGGAGCGGCAGCAATGAAAGACATGGACAAGATCATTTCCACTCATTTTCTGATGATGGTGCCGAAGGAGATGTTCCTGCCGATGGCCTATCGCGAGTTCTTCGATCGCGAGATCGATGAGTCCGGCATGCAGGCGTACGGGCATCTGGATTTTGCCGATCAACCGCAGCGCGAACAGGTGATCGCGGCGCTGTCGCAATCGGAAGAGTTCCGGCAACAGGCCATGCCGCGGGTGCTGGCTGGCGCACCCTCGCAGTTGGAGCGCCTGGGCACGGAGACGCCGCAGGGACTGTACTGGGACCGCAAGGCCGCAGTGGATAAACGCTGGTTCGCCACGCCCTCCGATCCCAAGCCGATCAGTTCCTCCTACACGCCCATCATCCTGTGGGTGCCGGAACGCTCGCGGCTGTACACCTACCCTGGCGTGGAGTTCAACGGCCCGGTCAGTCGCAATGTGCTCACTGCGCATCCCGAGTGGGCGCTGTGGGGACCGAAGGCGCCGGTGGTGCCGGGTTCCTACAAGGTGCTGGTGGACATGGTCAAGGCACACACCGATCTGTGCATGTTCGACGTGTGCACCGATAGCGGCATGACCACGCTGTTCAGTATCAATTTTTTTGCCTCGCTCAAGCTGGAGATTCCGGTGCACATCGATGCCGACGCCGGCGATCTCGAATTTCGACTGTTCAACCTGACGGGACGCAAGATAGATATCGAGCTCAACGAGATTTCGTTGAGCCGCATGCAGATGTAGTTTTCCATCGCGCGGCTCACGATGCCGAGAGATCGCGCAAAAGAGCCGCGGTAACGATTTTCAGCGGGCCTTCGAAACCAAGGTGGCATCGAGTTCGAGCACCTTGTCTCTGAAGTTAGAAAGATCACACTGAGGACAGCGGAATCGAATGGACATCACGACATATCTTTCGCGAAAGGTATGACGTGATGCCGCAGTCGATGACAATTCAAGAGGCGAAGGAATTCCTCTGGTATGACTTCAATGAAGTGAAGACTCGCGAAGAGTCGCTATTGCAATTCGTCATGATCGGATAAAGTTTCTCGACGGCCGATGCTGCAGAGGCAAAGGCCCGACAACAGATATCTTTTTGGAATCCTTCACAGGGAGTTTTAGCGTGGCGATCGAAGCATTCTTAAAAATTGGCAATCTCAAAGGCGAATCGGTAGTCAAAGGCTTTGAAGATCATATTCAACTACTGTCATGGAATTGGAGCTATCCCAAGTTGGGACAACGCACATTGGCTCAGGCGGCGGCGCGGGTAAGGTCAACGTCAAAGACCTCACGTTCGAGAGCTACGTCGACATGGCGACACCACCGCTGCTACTGGCATGCTGC